>JBDSCV010000088.1:0-5403 GCA_039920905.1 Pyrinomonadaceae bacterium | reverse complement strand
ACCGGTCAATAATGTGATCTGCGATCCCGTCAGATCAAGCGAAAAATAGAGCAATATTTGTCGAAATTTCTTGCGCGAAATTCGGGCACGCTCTAATATCTTGTAACTTAATGTCATTACTAGTCTTGTCCTATATTATAAGATGTTTAACTAGTCTTGACCCTTACTTTTTATGATTATCGTAATAATCGGTGCCCAGTGGGGCGATGAGGGAAAAGGAAAGGTTGTAGATCTGCTGGCTGATAGATTCGACATCGTGTCGCGATATCAGGGCGGGCACAATGCCGGGCATAGCGTTTATGTGGGCGATAAGGCCTTTGTTTTGAGGCTTTTGCCGTCGGGGATCATTCACCCGGACAAGACGTGTGTGCTTGGCAACGGAATGGTCATCGACCCAAAAGCATTTTTCGAAGAGGTCGATCAGATTGCCGAGAAGGGAATTTCGGTAACTCCCGAGCGGCTAAAGGTTTCGAGCCGTGCCCATCTAATAATGCCGTATCACAAGGCGCTCGATCACACATCCGAAGAGCGTTTGGGCAACGAAAAGATCGGCACGACTCTTCGCGGCATCGGCCCGGCGTACGAAGACAAAGCCGGTCGGCGCGGAATTCGCGTTGCAGACGCTCTGTCGCCTGAACTGCTTAAATTGCGCATTGAACGCAATCTTGAGGAAGCCAATCGCATCATTGTTCTCTTTGGTCAGCAGCCGCTTCGTGCAGACGAGATATTAGAGGAAATCTCGCCATTGGTCGAACGTCTACGTCCCTTCGTCTGCGAAACGTCGCATTTTCTGGCTGAAGCACGACGGGCGAATAAAAAGATCCTGCTCGAGGGAGCCCAGGCAACGTTGCTCGACGTCGATCACGGCACATATCCGTATGTGACCTCGTCAAATCCGACGGCTGGCGGAGCGTCTGTCGGTGCGGGAATTCCGCCGCATCACATAACCGGCGTTCTCGGCATAGTCCGCACCTACGCAACGCGTGTTGGCGAAGGCCCGTTTCCGACGGAAATGCTGGATGCGGAAGAAGATATGGCGAATCTGATCCGTCAGCGCGGCAACGAATACGGCTCGGTGACCAAGCGGCCGCGCCGCTGTGGCTGGTTCGACGCAGTCTCGACGCGGTATGCGGCTGAGCTGAATGGATTTGATTCGGTAGCGCTGACCAAACTTGATGTGCTCGACGCGCTAGAAGAAATAAAGGTCTGTATAGGTTACGAGATTGACGGAAAACGGGTCGATACTCTTCCTGCTGTCTCCAGTGAACTGCGTCAGATCAAACGAATCTACGAAATGCTGCCTGGTTGGATGTCGGAAACTGTCGGGACGACCGAGTTCGACAAACTGCCGGAAAATGCCCGCCGTTATGTCGAATTTCTCTCTACCCAGATCGGCGTCGAGATCGGTCTCATCTCGACGGGACCGGAGCGCGGACAGACGATCATTTTGAAAGAGTCGGTTATGGAAGGATGGTTTGTATAGTTAATAGTGAAAAGTGAATATTTAAAAGTTTAAGATTTTTTCGTTCTTCACTTTTCACTTTTCACTATTAGTTGTAAACTTTTCAATTCGGTTGCGTAATAGCAGCCGACATGGTCCGATAGCTCAGTCGGTAGAGCAAGTGGCTTTTAACCACTGGGTCGCAGGTTCGAGTCCTGCTCGGATCACCAATATTTTCAATAACTTACAAACACAAAGAGGTAAGTTTTAGCGCTTGCCTTTTGCTTTAGTGCAACATAGGTGCAACACGCTCGAAATAATCACGTTCCGAACATCAATTTTTCTATTTTCTCGGTCGCATCTTTCTGCATTGTCGGAAGGACGTGCGAATAAGTGTCGAGCGTTAAAACTACCGAAGCGTGACCGAGCCTTTCCGATACGACCTTCGGGTTTATGCCTCTCGATAGAAGAAGCGTTGTGGTCGTGTGCCGAAGATCGTAAAGCCGATTATCGGAAGACGTGGGTTCTTCTCGTTCTTATCGTCGTTCCGCTTTGTGATTGCTTCATTCGCCCGCGTGATGGTCCTTACAAAAATGTCGTCGGTTAAAGTTTTGATGCAAAAGCGGTGTGCCGATCTCGGAAGCAAAAACGATGTCCAGGTCCTGATAAACGTCATTGATCTTCATTCGCGATTGAAGCTGGTCGCGTCTGTACGTTTACAGAGCCGTGATCACCGAATCGGATATTTCGATTTGCCTTCGGCTTTGCTTCGTCTTAGGTTCTTCAAAGGAAAAGCCGCCGCCTTTTACAGGAACTAACGCCCGGTGGACCGAAGCAACGTGATAAGAAAGTAGCTGAGGGTAGGCTGAACAAATAACTGTCGAGGATGAACGGAAAAAAGCCTTTGACCTCATTGTCGCCGAAAACCCGACGCTGACGCCTGCAGTCAGCATTCGCTGGATGGTCAGTTGGGTAAGAGAGAATGTTGACGGTCATCTATCGGCTCAATCCCACAACGACCAGCGGCCGCCGGACTGTGAACGTTTCGAACTGACACCTTCCGGTATCGAATATATAATTTAGCCGCCTGAATGTCTGGCTTCCATACCCTTAGCTCCTCCCGCCGCACAGATTGCATCAATTACATCGTCGAGCAGACATCGTTCTTTGAACATTGACTCTATGTTATCGTATTGATGACTAGGGATATTTGTGCCGTCTGGCTGTCCTTTAACCGATGAAAGAGCTTTCGCTTAATAATTGCCGCCTCGACAAAAGATATGACATTCGCGAGCAGCTTGGACGCGGCAGTTATGCCGAGGTTTTTTTGGCGCGTGACGTTCTCGCTTCGCCGCAATCTCCGCACAGCCTGGTCGTAATAAAGGCGCTAAACGTATTTCTTCAGGATGATCTTGACGCGGATCTCGAACGCACCCTTGTCGAGAATTTTCAAAACGAAGCGATCGCGCTTGACCGCGTTCGCCACCCGAATATCATAAGCCGCATCGGCCACGGCACGGCCCGCGATCTGCGCGGCACGGTCTTTCATTATCTGGTTCTCGAATACCTCGCCGCCGGCGATCTGCAAAGCCTCCTGCGCCGCGAAAAAGTGCCGCTCGAACAGGCGCTGAAATATATCGAGCAGATATGTGCCGGGCTCGGCCACGCTCATCGTTATGCGATAATTCACCGCGACATAAAGCCGCAAAATCTGCTGCTTACGGCCGATCTTTGGACCATCAAGATCGCGGATTTTGGCGTCGCCCGAGTTACTGCGTCCGATTCACCGATCACGCGTGTCGGCACGAACATTTACGCACCGCCAGAACACAGTCCGATGTCCGCCGGACAAGCCGGCACGCTTGCTTTTGCAAAGCTCACACCGGCCGCTGATATTTACTCGCTGGCGAAATCCGTTTACACGCTGCTGACGGGCGAAGCCCCGCGGGCATACGCCAATGAAACCATCACCGGCGTGCCGGAATCTGTCAGCGGCCAAGAGTGGAGCGATGAACTGATCCGTGTCCTTACGCGGGCGACCAACGGCGATCCACGCGAACGCCATCAAACGGTCGAGGAATTCTGGGGTGATCTGTCCGGGATTCGAGAGATGGCAGGCGACGGGGAATTCAGCACGGTGGTCGCTTCGGCGATAGACGCTCCGCAGCCGCATGTTTCGAGAGGCTATACGCCGATTGCACCTGAAAGGCCGAGCTTTGAGGCTATTGCTGAAACGCCGTCGTCAATGCCGCCGCTCCTTTCATATATGCGTCCGGCATACACAAACCCTGTGGAAACACCATTTGTTTTCCAGGAGAGTAAGATCGTCGAAACTAAGCCGGTGATTTATGAGCAAGCGGCCATGGTAAAAAGGAAATCGCGGACATTTCGCCGATTTGCGACATTTTTGCTGATAATCGGGCTTTTCACTGGAATTCTCTATGGAACGGCCAGCTATATGCGTGGGCGCAGCATCTTTCCGGAGATCAGAAATCCGTTCAGGGCGCAGACCGGCGTCGCGAATACCGATATTTACCTGCGCCCTTCGCCGAACACAGAAAACGACCCGATCGGCCTTGTTACTAAAAATTCGAAAGTGCGCATTGTAAATTCGCAAAATAATTGGTATCAAGTTGATGTTGTTGAGCAGGGACGAGACCGGCCTCCGCAAGGGAACGCGACTCGGGGCTGGCTCAATGGAAAGTATCTTGATATCGGCAGTAATTAAGTAAGAGGGACATTTGAGCATTTTAGACAAAGTTAGACGTTGGATCGACGGTGAAACTGCCGAGCTTGTGCTGGAGCAGGCCGCTCGCGACGCCCAGATCAAACCGCGCAGTAAAGCCGAGGAATTCATCGTCAAGATCGCCCGCGCCGTCGAAAAGGTAATGCAGGACGAAATGGTCCCGCTGCCCCAGGGAACGACGATCATCCCCGGAGAATACACGATCTTTCTCAGCAGCGATGACGACAAGGAATGGCAGGGCGTAAAGCGGAGAGGTCTCGAACAGGGCCTCTATCATATTCTTGCCGAGCGGGCGAAAGAGATCGCCGGAAAGAGAAAGCTTGAGACCCGGTCATTTGTGATCGAACTGCGGATCGACGGCACTTTGGAAAAAGGCGAGATCCAGGTTAAGCATGGCTGGGATGATGCGAAGGGCGATAAGACCGGAGTTTTGGCGCGTCCAAAGGTTATGCCGCCAACGCAAACCGTCGTGACCGCGTCCGCTCTGCCGACGGACCCGAGTATTGAATCAACGGCGCGTGCCGCTCAGTTTCAAACGCCGCCAAATTTTCCGAATTCCAATATTCAGCAGGCCGTTCCGTTGACAACAGAGGAAGCCGAGGAAATGACCGCCGTCAAATCGCGCATGGCCGAGCTGTATAAGCTTGAGATATGGCGCGCCGGTGTGAGGCAAAACGTCGTGCCGATCTTTCAAAAAGAGATCGTCATCGGACGTGGATCGAAATCGCAGCCGGTCGATATTCCGCTCGCAGGCGATGTCGAGATCAGCCGCCGCCATTTAACTCTCGTCACGGACGGAATCGGTAATTTTTGGGCAGTCAACGAAGGCAAAAATCCGGCCGCGATAAACAAGTACGATCTGCCCGCTGGGCAACGCGTGCTCGTAAATATCGGCGTCCCGCTCAATATTTGCAGCTATATGCTGCGCGTCCAGCCGCGATAACTCCGAAATTTCAAATCTGAAATTAGTTCATTTACACTCCGAAAAAGGGAACTCTCGCCCGATGATCATCTGAATCAACTCTTCAAGGCTTTCTGTCGATTTCCGTTTAATCATTTCAGGATAATCATATTTCAGGGCGTTCTGTTCAAAATCCACGAGATCGAGTATTTCGTATTGAAAATCCGGCCATACGACGACGTCAATATCCAGATCGACAAAATCCAAAACGCCGTTCTCAAAAGTCGCGGGCATTGCAACGTTACAGTAATAATT
>JBDSCV010000087.1:0-4219 GCA_039920905.1 Pyrinomonadaceae bacterium | reverse complement strand
CGATGAGATTTTTTAGCTGGATCTCAGTAGCCGAAACTCCGAGTTTCTCCGCCGCGTGAGCAATTGCCGATTCGATGACGAACATCCCCTGCGGCCCGCCAAAGCCGCGAAATGCCGTGTTCGGCGGCAGATTTGTCCGGCAGCAATAGGCGGTCGCGGTGACGTTAGGTATGAAATACGAATTTGTGCAGTGAAAAAGCGTGCGTTCGAGCACCGGCGGAGATAGGTCGCATGATGCTCCGGCGTTTTGATAGAACGACGCTTCATAGGCGATGATCTTGAAGTTCGCGTCGAGGCCGATCTTGTAATCGGACGAATACGGATGCCGCTTGCCGGTAGCGCGCATATCTTCCATGCGATGCAGTGCATATTTTACGGGCCTTTTGGTCAATTGCGACGCGACAGCGACGATTCCCGCCCAGGCGTTCGCCTGATCTTCCTTACCGCCAAAGCCGCCACCGAGCCGCTGAACATCAACCTCGACCTCGTGCATCGAGAGGCCTGTAACACGGCAAACCGCACGCTGCACCGCCGTCGGCCCCTGCGTCGATGAATAAACTTTCAGCCCGGCGTTTTCGGTTGGCATGGCAAATGCACCCTGCGTCTCGATGTAGAGATGTTCCTGACCGCCCGATTCGGCTTTGCCCTCGAAAACATGTGTGCAATTTGAAAAAGCCGTTTCCGTGTCGCCCAACTTGAATTTTTTCGGCGGCACGATGAGATCACCATTCGCCGCGGCGACGCGTGCGTCAGTTACGATCTCAAGCGGTTCGATCTCGACCGTGATCTTTTTAGCGGCTTTGCGGGTAAGCTCTTCGCTCGCTGCAAGTACGATGGCGATCGGCATTCCCTGAAAATGAACTTCGCCATCGGCCAGCAAAGGCTCGTCCGGAACAATACCGCCGATCTGATTTTCCCCGATAATGTCTTTTGCGGTAATGACGCGGAAAACACCTTCTGACTTTTCAGCTTCACCTGTGTCAACGCTTTTCAGTTTTCCGTGAGCAACCGGCGAATCAAAAACACACGCATACAGCGTCCCTTGGACAAGCGCAATGTCGTCCAGATAAATGGACTCGCCCCGGACGTGAGATCTTGAATCGATATTTTTCATTAGAAGGATTTAGCGACCGAGGTCACGGAGATAGGTAGAAAGGCCAAATGCGAGACCTAAATCGAAACCATCCACTATCGAGCCTTTTTATTTCCCCGACGCTCACAAAATGTGTCGAAAGCCGTGTATCCGAGCATACAGGCGTGACCGCTAACTTTTTCCCGTAAGCAAATATGAGATAGTCAACATCTTCAGTAAAACTGTATACCGTCACACACAGGCCGCCACATTTCAGACTAGCGATGTTAATCGCGACATATTTTTTCGAAATTCCTTTCCAACTTTGGACGACCTTCATTATGATCACACCATTTTTCGCGTTTTGGATCTCCTGATCGTTCTCCGGGTAATCATTTGTTTGGTGTCCGACAAAGATCACATTAGCTTTCCTGAATCGCTTTGAAAGAGGTTCCGTTACACACTCACAGGCATATGAGACTAACGGGGTTATTTCCACAATCGAAACGAATAAACATAGATAAAAACAACCTTTTCATTTTTCGAAAATCAGCATCACCAGAGTCCATGTTCAAGATCAAATAGCTCCACAAAATGCGCTGTGAAAAGCTGTCTTAAAAGCAATCGTTTATATGCTTCAGTGCCGCGAACGTCGGAGATGGGCGATATCTCGGACTGCATTATTTCGTTTGCCTCGGATATCGTTTCGGCGTTGATCTGTTTGCTGGGAAGAAACGCGGAGGTTTCTTTTAAGTAAAGCGGTATTGGCGAAATGCCGCCGGCGGAGACGCGAGCGTCGGTAATTGAACCCGCAGATATCGTCAGCGAGATTGCGGTGTTGACCGTGGCGATGTCGAGATAGGTGCGTTTGCAAACCTTTTCGAAATTGAACCGGAAATCGCCGGTTGGCTTGCGGAAACGGATCGCGGTGATGTATTCGTCTTCGGACTTTGCGAGTTGTTTGTACCCTAGGTAGAGGTCCTTCAACGCTAACCTGCGTGTTACGCCCTTGCTTACGCGCGGGCTTCCGCCTAACTCGATCTCGGAGTCAAGGGCTAGGAACCAGACGGTCATGTCGCCGATGGGCGAGGCGTTGATGAAATTACCGGCGAGCGTCGCCATATTGCGGATCGGCGTGGATGAAATGAGTTTTAGATGTTTGTAAAGATCGGGGAATATCGCTTGCATCACCGGCGATTCGAGCAGGTCGGTAACGGTTGTTGAGGCGCCGATCTCGATATATTCGCCGGCGTCACGGATGCCCCGAAGATGCTCATCGTAAAAGAGGTGCTGAGCTTCCGACCCGGCTAGACTATCGGGCTTTTGGACATATACGTCCGTTCCTCCGCCAACAAATGGCACACTCCCTACCGGTCGTGTTTCCGGCTGTACCACTAAGCTCTCGAGCCGTTGGGATATGTCGCCGAAATACGTGGGGACCATTTGCTTGGTAATAGCCAATGTTAAACTACCGGCTACCGACGATGATTTTGACTGCTCTCCGCTCACCGCCAACTGCTTACTAATGGCGCAAGCCGCCCGCTCGATCGACTTATAACCTGTGCATCGACAGATGTTACCATCGATCGATGAGACGGCCATTGCGGGTGTTTTCGCCGTGTCGTCGATGCAAAATCCGGTGAGCGACATTACGAAACCAACCGTGCAGAATCCGCATTGTGTTCCGCTCTCGTCGATCATCGCCTGCTGGACCGGTGTCAAGCCTCGATCTGGCGGGTTGATTCCCTCAACCGTGACGATGTGTTTTCCGGCCGCATTGGCGAGCGGCATCAGACATGAGGTCATAGTTCGATATCTGACCTCTCCGCCCGCAAGTTCACCGACCAAAACGGTGCATGCTCCGCAGTCGCCTTCGCGGCAGCCGATCTTGGTGCCTTTTAAGTTTTTGTGATAGCGGACAAAATCGAGCACGGTCGAGCCGGGCGGCTGATCGGTCGCGATATTTTGATCGTTGAGAATGAATTCGATCATTAAGAAAAGTTAACCACCGATGGACACAGATAGACACGGATGAGCGATGAAGTCTAATACTCTACTTTGTCGGTCTTTGTGGCCCACGAATTAAAGAGTTCGAGCGCCTCGTCCCGCATCAGGCTAAGCAGGACCATTTCGCGGTCATCGTTGCTTTTTTCGAGTTCCTCGTAGATAAAGTCGTCGTCAAACCCGATGTTCGCGGCGTCGTCGCGGGTGCAGGCGAAGAACACCCGCTCCGGCCGCGCCCAATAAATCGCACCGAGGCACATCGGGCACGGCTCGCATGACGTATAGATCGTGCAGCCGTCAAGTTGAAAGGCCTTTAGCGTTTTACAAGCCTCACGAATGGCGACCACTTCGGCGTGAGCGGTCGGGTCGTTGGTCGATGTTACGCGGTTATTGCCTTCGCCGACTATCTCACTATTTTTGACCACGACACAGCCGAAAGGCCCGCCGGCGTTCATCTCGACGCCAGTTTTCGCCAGCTCTATCGCCCGCGTCATAAATTTTCTGTCCAGATCGGTCATTGTGCTTTTGGCGGCGTCAATTTTATCTCGTAGAGCTTTTTCCAGTTTTTTCCAGTAACAAAAATGCGGTCGCCTGCGGCATCATAGGCAATGCCATTAAGTGTATTTTCGTCCTGACCGTTGCCGCCCTGGTCTTTGGGCGAAATTCCACCGAGGTCGATCCAGCCGACCAGTTTTCCCGCGCTCGGATCGATACGGGCAATGTAATTTGGCTCGCCCAAAATGGAAGGGTCTTCTGAATGCCAAACGTTTGCCCAGATCTCGCCATTGATCCATTCGACCTCATTGATCTGCATCAGCGGTTTGCCGTCTTCCCGCATGATGGGAATGGTCTTGATCGTCTTAAAGTTTTCAGGATCCATCACCTTGATGACATGGGTGCTCTGCGTCAAAAAAAGATTGGTGCCGTCGGTCGTCATTCCCCACCCATCACCCTGATAACTGAACTCCTTTATAAGTTTAAAATCCTTTGCGTCAAATACACGTCCCAGACCTCCCCGCCACGTGAGCATATAGATCTTGTCGGCGATCATGGCGATGCCCTCACCAAAATCTTCGCGCGGAAGATCCCATTTTTGAACCGTTTTTCCGGTTTCAAGATCGACCTTTCTGAGCGTCGATTCGC
>JBDSCV010000086.1:0-5019 GCA_039920905.1 Pyrinomonadaceae bacterium | reverse complement strand
ACTGCTCACGGGCCGCTGGACGATAAACGTCAACCGAAACCAATAGCGGTTTCCGCTCCTGATTGTCGGCGAGCCAACGCGAAATCTTACCCGTCGAAGTCGTTTTACCCGAACCCTGCAAACCGACCATCATCACGACGTTCGGCGCGTTCTTTGTGAATACCAGCCGCGACGAAGTCCCGCCCATCAGTGTCGAAAGCTCGTCATAGACGATCTTAACGACCTGTTCGTGCGGTTTCAGATCCTGCCAAACCTCTTGCCCCTCAGCCTTTACACGAACCGCATCGACAAAATCTTTTGCGACCTTATAGTTAACATCCGCCTCAAGCAGCGCCATCCGAATCTCACGCAAAGCCGCATCCACATGCTCAGGCGTCAACTTGCCCTGACCACGCAGATTCTTTAGCGATTTCTTGAGTTTGTCGGATAACGATTCAAACATATAAAGACAGTTCGGCCACAATAGTCGAAACTATAAATAGTATGTTTTTGTTTTAAGGGTGTCAAGAATCAGGTTTATTTCTGAAGCCTATTATACTTGATCAATATCTTTCGCACTCTGTCGTGCGGTAACGCATGTATCTTGGTCCCATTCATTCCGGTCATTGTTTTCGCGGCGACCAGCGCATTGATGATGGCTTACTCAGTAGCCTGAATCGTTGCTGAATAGAGCGACCCGACTGAGTATTCAAAGAGTGTTTCACCTCGTCGCACATATTGAGGATGTTTGCGGTCCCATTCGACCGGGGTGGTTGCAAATGCCAACACCACGTCACCAGACCCTGGATTTGCAGTCGCACCATTGCGTGCCAGGCCCATAGTGGCCCTTTTCGCCATCGCTTTGAGCGTCAGTGAACTCACTGGAGCGTTCGTAGCTACTATAATCAATATCGAACCTTCCTCTTCTGGCGTTGCAGGTTTTTTCTCTTCAGGTTCCGGAGGGAATTCAGGTTGTAAGTCGCTTATCTCGCGACCCACCGGCACACCGGCGATGAGCAGGTCTTCTCGGCTACCGTAGTTCGCCTGTACCAGGACGCCGACCGTGTAGCCACCTTTTTCGGGAGATAGAACACGTGACGAGGTTCCTATACCGCATTTGAAAAAATGGCACATCATCCCGGTGCCGCCGCCGACATTGCCTTCAGCAACTGGGCCGCTTTTAGCACCATCCAGAGCCGCAAAAACATCCTGCTCGCGGATCGGAAAGGAAAGGTAATCGCTGATATCTGCATCCCACGTATCGGCCACTACGGGCATATAAACTGGCCAGTCCGGGAATTTACGGGCGGACCATTTGATGACCGAAGTATAGACCGTCCCATTGCTCGCCGTTCCCGTGAGCATGATGGGCGAGCGCAGCAAACCAAACTCTTCCGCAAAAATCGTCCCTGACATCTCTGCATCTCCGTTGAGTACGAAACTCGCTGCGGGATAATACTTTAGTCCGGCACGTGGCAGAATCGCCGTGACTCCGGTGCGGATGGCATGCGACCCTTCGCCGCTGATGAGAGTGGTGTGGCCGACGAGGACGCCAGGAACATCAGTGATCGCATTAAAGCGGCCCGGATTCCCATTAAACGGTATCCCGAGGTCGCGTGCCCGCAGGGAACTGGCTGATGTTTGCCCGTTAACGCTGAAAAAAGAAGCAAGGAAAACTAAAATAATCGAAAGATTGCGATAATTCATACATCCTGATGAATCTGCATATTTGCGCCTATGCGGATACGCCCGATTCGGCGACGAATCCAAAGATTTCACCACAATAACCCTGTTTATCTCTCAGAATTCCGTACTTAGCCTTTTGTAGGGCAGCGTGAAGATAGGCTGTCAACATAATTGTTACTTTACTCTCCACGCCGTTGCCCGGCAACTATTTCCTGCTCAAAACCTTATTAATGGCGAGAAAAACGCTATCGGGTTTAATGCTCAAAATACATCTCGGTTCTCCAAATTCCAAACAGACATAGCCCGGACACGGCTGACACGCGAATTCCTCAAAAACGATCTCATTGGGGGCATCAGTCCACGGGCGCCAGTGGCTGCGGTTTGAGGAGCCGAAGATGACGACGGTCGGTGTACCTACAGCGGCGGCGATGTGGGCGATTCCGGAATCGTTGCCGACGAAGAGACGCGCTTTTGAGGCGAGAGCGGTGATCTCGGGAAGTGTTAGATCGTCGAAGGTTTGGATCGGGGCATTTGATTCGCGTTTTAGGTCTTCGAGGATTCTGGCCTCGTCTCCTGAGGCGACTGCGATGGCTTTGAGGCCTTTTTCCGCGAGGAATTCGGCTGTTCGCGCGAAATTCTCAATTGACCATTGCTTTGTCGCAAACAGAGTTGCCGGATGGAAAAGCGCGAAATTCTCGTCGTCGGTCCAACCGTTAACGCAAGTGGTAACGAGTTTGTCTTTATTTTGCGGACTTTGTGAGTTTGCGTACACCTTCTTAACGACCGACTCCAGAGCCGAAGAGGAAACATGGAGTCTCGTTTTTGGCCGATCTTCGACCGGAACGCCGACAAAACCCAAGAGCGCGAGTTGCTGCTCGGCGGAGTGTGTAAATTCGGTTTTCCAAAAATGCGATGACGACGAAAGTAGGTGGTTGTAGAGAAACGAGTAACGATAATCAGCGTAACCGACGCGGTGTTGTGCTCGCGAAGCAGCGGTAAAGAACGTGGCTGTCGTGCCGCCATGAAGGTTAAACGCGACAGCGTATTTTCGCCGCCGCAGTGCGAGTGCGACCTTGAGACGCTCCGATGAACTTTTGCCGACGCTGATCACATTGTCGGCCTCGTCAAATCCGTCGAGCAGCGGTGCAACCCAGTCTTCTAACAAAATATCTATTTGGGCGTCAGGCAGGAATCGCCGGAGCGCGATCAATGACGGCGTTGCCAGAACGGTGTCGCCGAGCGAACGCAGTTTGACGATAAGGACGCGATTTACGTTTGGCCACTCTATTTGCGACACGTTGACGGGCTGACGTTGCGACGCGGAGAAATCAAAATTTTGCTCGCCGTGTCCCCCATTCGTCGTGTCGCTGTGTCGCATTATTTCTCGACCGTAGCTTCGTCGACAAGCATTACTGGAATCTCATCGCGGATAGGATAAACCAGCGAACATTCCGCATTCACGCATTTCAGACGCGTTTCGGCGGCGTCGATCTCGACTTTTGACTTACATTTCGGGCAACGCAGGATCTCTAAAAGTTCGGGGCTGATAGCCATAAAAATACTCCTACAGGTGTGAAAGATTTTAACGCAAAGACGCTAAGGTTCAAAGACGCAAAGTAAAAGGGCGAGATATGGTTCCCGCCCTATATGTCTTTACTTGCTAGCGCCTTCCGCCCCTAATGTGGACGGTTCTGACTTATGCCGCCTCGGTTTTCGTTCCGCATTCGGGGCAGAATTTTGCACCGGCCGCTAGTTCGAACTGGCAGCTGCCGCATTTTACTTTTTCCTGCGTCGAGCCGCATTCCGAGCAGAATTTGGCACCTTCGCGAAGGTTTGCGCCGCATTTGACGCATGGCACCTGGGCGATCTCCATTTTACCGCCGCAGTCAGAGCAGAATTTTACGCCGGCTGCGTTGGCCTTGCCGCAGCCGGGACATGGAACAGACGCGGCAGCTTGTCCACCGCCGGTTCCGCCGCTGGCCTGTTGGCTGAACACATTAGCCATCTGGCCGCCGACTGCGAAACCGGCACCAAGACCGGCACCGAGCCCGGCACCGCCGCCTTCGTTTTGGGCTGCGTCACGCAAAGCGTCTGCCGCCTGAAACTGCATATACGTCTGAGCGTCGCCGAGAGCGCCCATCGAGGCACGTTTATCCATCGCGGCTTCGACTTCGGGTGGCAGGCTGACATTTTCAACGTAAAACTTTGTGACCTCCAGGCCGTAGCCCTTGAAATCTTCGTTGATTTTGGCGCGGATCTGTTCGCCGATCTCCTTATATTGGGCAGCGAGGTCGAGGGCAGCGATCTTGAGTTCACCGATGGCGTCCGAAAACTCAGTAACGATCGCGCGCTTTAGCTGGCCGTCGATATCCTCGGTTTGGAAGTGAGCATTCGTTCCCGCGACCTCACGGATAAATTCCGCCGGGTCGGCGACACGCATGCTGTAAGCGCCAAAGGCGCGCAAACGAACGATGCCAAAATCGGCATCGCGAAGCATTACCGGATTCGACGTGCCCCATTTCAGGTCCGTAAACTGTTTGGTGTTAACAAAATATACCTCGGATTTGAAAGGCGAGTTAAAACCGTATTTCCAGGCACCTAGTTTTGATAGGATCGGTGTGTTGCCACCATCGATCTCGTATTTGCCCGGCGTAAAAACATCGGCGACCTGTCCCTCAAAGACAAATACCGCGGCCTGAGATTCGCGGACGATCAATTGCGCACCGTTTTTAATCTCCTGCCCGACCACGGGGAAGCGATAAAGCATGGTGTCGCCGGTATTATCGAGCCATTCGATAACCTCGATAAACTGGTTCATCGCCGCGTCTTTTAGCTTGTCAATAATGCTCATATTCAAATCTCCTTGTCCGTACTCTTAACGATAAAATATGACACAAAGTTGCGTGAATTGGAAGTATTATGCGTTGTCCTGTTCACCTAAAGCTCGGGGCCACCCCAACAGCCAGAGAATACAAATCATCGCCGCTCCACCCAAAATATCGAGCCCGCTGTCCCACGCTGACGCGGTTCGCGACGGCTCAAAACTTTGATTGAATTCATCTGACTCGGCGATCACCGCCACAACAATTAAAGCCCCGAGGTAACGATAGCTGCGAAGCGCCGCAACGGAAGATTTAGACAGCGCCCTGATTATAAAAAAAGCGAGGATCGCGTATTCGGTAAAGTGAGCAGTTTTTCGAACTAAGCCGTGAATGGTCCGAAGCGTTTCTTCGGAAATATTTGGAAAAAGATATTTGAGAATAGGGCCGACAAAACGCGATGTTTCGGCCATCGAACCGCTATTGCTCGATAGGAAAAAGATCACACCGATCCATAAAAAAACTGGCGCGTAGC
>JBDSCV010000085.1:0-7254 GCA_039920905.1 Pyrinomonadaceae bacterium | reverse complement strand
CGAGCTGTCTCTTGAAATTGTTGCAGGTTTTGGCGAGATCGGCCGTGCCGTTCTTATTCGTGTTTTCATCGATACTCTTCTTTATCGATTCTTTGATCTTGTTCAAAAAGGTCGCCTTTATCGCTTTCGTTACAAAATTATCGTCGGGGTTATTCGCCTCAGCAGCCAGCATTTCCATGACTTCATCGCACTCGGGAACACCGGTCGTTTCTTCGCCAACCACAGTGTCCACCCCCTTATCGGTCAAAGATTTGTTGGCCGAAGATGGCGAAGTTTTTTTGCCTTTTTCCGAAAACGGGTTAATCGAACTGCATCCAAGCACGGCAGCAATCAGCATCGTGCAAACAATAACAATTACAAATTGATTTTTCATAACGCTTTTTACGAGTCAGGTCATTCTACGACACATTTCCCCGCAGCGTTCAATCTTTTTGCAGATTCGCAAATTTTTCGATCAATTTTTTCTGGCCAAAACCGGGAAAGCTGACGGTAAGTTTCACATTATCGCCCGCCCCTTCACGTCGAAGCACTAGTCCCCGGCCATATTTGTCATGACGCACATGAGAGCCAGCAACCAGAGCGTCTTGAGTTGCGAGCGAAGACTGCGGATTCTTTCCTTGCGATGACGCGGCCTTGAGCTTATCGAAGGCCGTCGGTTTCGAATTTGTTTTCTGATTTTCTTCCGCGTCTCCGCGACTCTGCGGTGAAACATCCTTTTTCTTAAAAAATTCCGCTATCGCCTCGCTGCTATTGTAGGTTTTACCGGAGTATATGTTTTTCGGCTTAACCGGAATGCTCTCGCCACGCAGGGCGCTGACCGTGGCCTTGGCCGACATCGCCGTCGTACTGCGGGCGTACGAGAGCCACGACGCACCCTGCGACAGATCGTCGATGAGTTCGAGCGGCATTTCGTTTAGAAATTGCGACGGTTCAGCCGCGATCTCTTCGCCATAAACACGCCGACGCAGAGAATGGGTCACATAGAGCATTTTCTCCGCCCGTGTGATCGCAACGTATGCGAGACGCCGCTCTTCCTCTAATTCCTTTGGATCGCTGAGCGAACGCGAATGTGGGAAAATACCGTCCTCAAGGCCAACGAGAAAAACGACCGGAAACTCCAGCCCTTTCGCCATGTGAACCGTCATCAGCGTAACCGGGGCCTTGCCGTCGTATTTATCAGTATCAGAAATGAGGGCCGCGTGATCGACAAAATCGCGAAGGCCGTTTTCTTCCTGTTTGTCGTAATCGACCGCGGCATTTACAAGCTCCTCGAGGTTTTCGAGCCGGGCAGCGGACTCATCGGAATTCTCGCTCCGCAAAACATTTGCATAACCTGTATCTTCGATAGCCGCCATCACAACCTCGGAAACGGCCTTGTCCGTGTCGGATGAAGCCGTAACTTTCGCCATCAGATTCTCAATCACCTTGCGGAACGCCCGCATCGCCTCTTTCGCCCGCGGCGTTAGGTTTACAGCCTGCCCAAATGCAGGATCAGTCGTAGCCGCGATCGCCCTCCAGAGGGATGAGCCGGCGGCTTTTGCCAGTCTTTGCAGCTCGTCGAGGCTCGTTTTGCCAAGCCCGCGAGCCGGCGTATTTATCACGCGCAAAAGAGCGATGTCATCAAACGGATTCATCGCCAGCTTTAGATACGCGATGATATCTTTTACTTCAGCCCGCTCATAGAACGAGAACCCGCCGACAATGTTGTACTCGATGCGCATTCTACGAAGTGCCTCTTCGAAGAGACGCGACTGTGCATTTGTCCGGTAAAGTATTGCTATGCGGTCACTTAGGCTTCGCCGCTGATGCTCCTCGATCTTTGCGGCGACAAACCGCGCCTCGCCGTCGGCGTCATAAGCCTGATAGTAAGAAATGCGATCGCCGCCGGGATTGGCCGTCCACAGCTTCTTTTTCTTTTGGTGAATGTTGTTGGCGATGATTGCGTCGGCTACGTCAAGTATAGTTTGGGTAGAGCGATAATTTTGTTCGAGCAAGATGACCTTCGCCGTCGGAAAATGCTCCTCAAATCCAAGAATATTCCGGATATCAGCCTGTCGAAATCCATAAATACTCTGTGCGTCATCACCGACGACGCAAATATTCTGCTGCTTTTCGGTCAAAAAGCTGATGAGAGCGAATTGGAGGGCATTCGTGTCCTGATATTCGTCAACCAGAATGTATTTGTAGCGGTCGTTGTATTTCTCACGCGTTTCCGGCGATTTACGCAACAGTTTTACGGTCTTGATAAGCAGATCGTCAAAATCCAGAGCGTTTGCCGTATTTAGACGCTGATCGTACATCTTGAAAACCTTTGCGACAGCGGCTTTTTTCTCATCGCCATATTCGACACGTGCGGCAAACATATCGCAATCTTCGCCGCGATTCTTCGCCGAGCTGATAGCCTTACGCACGTATCGCGGGGCCATCTGCTTTTCATCGAGACCAAGATCTTTGATGCACGCTTTGACCACCTTTTGCGTATCGTCGGTGTCGTAGATCGTGAAAGATTTCAGGTATCCTTCGTCAAGTTTGTCGATGTCCTGTCTGAGAATGCGGACGCACAAACTGTGAAACGTTGAGAGAAGCGGCGCGGAATGCAGTTTTTGACCTTTCAGAAGCTCGTGGACACGCTCGCGCATCTCACCCGCAGCTTTATTTGTGAAGGTTACGGCAAGAATGTTGCGTGGCTCAACTTGTTTCTCCAAAACCAGGTAGGCGATTCGCACGGTGACAACACGCGTTTTTCCTGACCCGGCACCGGCAAGAATAAGCAGCGGCCCGTCAGTAGTTTTAACGGCTTCAACTTGTTGGGGATTTAGAGTGGAAAAAATGTCCATGGGCAAATTATCTCATTAAAGGAATCTAAACCACAGAGGGGCTCGGACAAACACAGATTGAAGAGTTTATCGGTGCTTATCCGTGCCCATCTGTGGTCAAAAAACATTCTTATTTTATGAGGGCCTGAATCTCGTTAAAGTGCTCGTGTTTCGAGTCCCGCATCAATTCGAACAACGCCATTTCTATGGACGACGAAATGACCCCGCTCGATTGCATTTTAGCTAGCCCGGCGATCTTGTCGTACTCAAATCGAGAGCAAACACAGTCTGTCAAAAGATGAACCTGAAAGCCGCGCTCCAGCAGGTCGTGACCCGTCTGATTTACACAGACATGGGTTTCGAGGCCGCATAGAACAACCTGTTTAATGCCTGATTCTTCCAGCTTGGTTACAAACAGATCCGCTCCGCATGAGCTAAACGCCGTTTTTTCAAAGACTTCAAAATCATCAGGCAAAACGAAATGTATCTCTTCGGCTGTCGGCCCTAAACCTTTCGGATATTGCTCAGTTATGATCACGGGAGCGTCAAGGATCTGAAAACCGCGAACCGCGGTGGACGCTCGCGACGCAACAACCGCAAAATCCGGGATCGCGTTGCGAAATCCTTCCTGAATATCAACGACAATCAAAGCCGTCGTTTTACTGTCTAAAATGTTTGGATGAGGCATTTGCGATCTCAAATTTCTTTTTCTTCGTCGTCGGGGATTGGCACACTCCCCACCGGTCGTGTTTCCGCCCTTTCTGCTTTCTCGCGCATCTCTTTTTTGTATGTCTTAAAGAAAATGATGACGGCCACAGTGGAAAGGGTGATGATCAAGATCATCATCGCTGCGATGAAATAAATTTCGGCACGTCCTGCTCCGGGCATGAACTCAGTCTAGAGTTCCGGGTTCCGAGTTTCAAGTTATGAATCCATTACTCGAACGTGAAACTTGGAACTCGAAACTAACTCGGAGCGTGATCGGGTGGAAAAGCGGCTTCCTCTTTATCGAGGAGACGGTCGCGATAGATTGCGGGCAGGCTACGCACCTTCTTGTTTTTGTCAGTCACCAGATGCAGCGTTTCGCCTTCGGCGATCAGGATGCCGTCCGACGCACGGTGAATCTTATAGATAAACCGCAAACTGCGGCTGCGAATCTCTCCAACCTGAGTGCGAATGGTCAAAACGTCTTCGTAATATGCGGGTGATTTATAACGGCAGTATGACTCGGCAACGACCATTAGGGCGTTTTCCTCGTCCTCCATCTCTTTGTAGGAAAATCCTTTGTCACGGCACAGATGACTGCGGCCGACCTCGAACCAGACGAGGTAATTTGCGTTATGGACGATGCCCATCGCATCGGTTTCGGCGTAGCGAACGCGAACTTCTGTTTCATGCCAGCCTTCCATAACCACTTGTCGTTGTCAGTTGTAGGTTGTCCGTCTCAGAGATTTTTCTGACAACTGACCACCGACAACTGATCACTATTCTTGGCTGGGAGACAGGGATTCGAACCCCGATAGGCAGATCCAGAGACTGCAGTCCTACCATTAGACGATCTCCCAGCGTACTAATAATTTACGTGTCCGCACGCGCGATTGTCAAACACCTTTGCCAATCTGCGCTCGGCAAGGCAAAATAGAGGTTTATGCCCGTGGACAAAGAAATTCTTAATAATCGACAGGCTTATCATGAATTTCATATTCTCGATAAATACGAAGCCGGGGCCGCGCTGCTCGGCACAGAAGTCAAAAGCATTCAGGCCGGACGAATACAGCTAAAAGAATCGTTCGTCCAGATCAAAGATGGCGAGGTTTGGCTGTTGGGGTCGCATATTTCACACTATTCGCACGGTAACATCAATAATCATGATGTTCTGCGGCCCCGAAAGATGCTGCTGCACCGGAAAGAGATCGAAAAGCTTGAAAAAGAAACGACAATTAAGGGCATGACGCTGGTGATAACCAGCATTTATTGGAAGAACGGCAGGATAAAATTTGAGATCGGCGTGGCGAAGGGCAAGAAACTGTTCGACAAACGCGAGACCGAGATGCGTAAGACGATCGAGAAAGAAACGCGGCAAGAGTTGAAACAAACTCTAAGATAAGTTATAGATATAACAACGTTTTCTACATCCAGAACACAACTTTATTGAGGTATTAATGAAATTCCAGGGAATCACGGGAAATTTTGCGGGGGCGAATGTAGATGCATTGGCCGTAGCGGTTTTTAAAGGCGAAAAAGGCACCGCCGATGTGCTCAAGGATTTGGAGAAAATGACTGGTGGCCTTATCGCCGAGACCATTAAATCCGAAGAATTCAAAGGCGACTCCGGCCAGATTGTTCTCCTGCGTTATACCGCAAAGGGTGACTTCAAGGCCGGTCGCCTGCTGCTGGTTGGCGTCGGCGACAAAAAAGACTATAAACCGCATTCCGTCGCATGTCTTGCCGGGGCCGCAACCCGCTTTCTTCGCAAACGAAATCTTAAGAGCTTTGCGTTGCTTCCGCGAAGCGAAGCGGGCGCCGCCGAGATCGCTCAGAACGCCGTTCAGGGCGTTATCACAAGTCAATTTGAGCTCGATAAATACAAGACCAAAGACAAAAACACGAAAGCTGTAACCAGCTTTGTTTTATGTGTTGATGGGGCTAAGCCCGCCGATCTCAAAAACGGCATTGCACGCGGTCAGGCCATCGGCGAATCGATGAACCTTACCCGTGACCTGGCAAATGAGCCGGCAAATATTCTGCCGCCCGCCGAGATGGCCAAACGTGCCGCTGCGATGGCAAAAGAGGTCGGTTTGAAATGCGAAATTCTCGAAGAAGCCAAAATGACCAAGATGGGCATGGGTTCGCTGATGAGCGTTTCATACGGCTCGGCACAGCCTGCCAAGATGATCGTTCTGCGATACGCACCGGCAAAAAACACTCGCAAAAAAGGCGAAATGCTCGCTCTCGTCGGCAAAGGCATCACATTTGACACCGGCGGTATTTCGCTGAAACCCGGCGAAAACATGGACGCGATGAAATACGACATGTCCGGGGGCGCGACCGTTATCGGCACGATGCGGGCAATTGCGTTGCTCAAACCGACAGTTCCGGTTATCGGAGTCATTGCAGCCGTCGAAAATATGCCCGACGGAGCCGCTTCGCGTCCGAGCGATGTTGTCACCGCTATGAATGGCAAAACCATCGAAATACTCAATACTGACGCTGAGGGCCGCCTCGTACTGGCCGATGCCGTCGCGTATGCCGAAAAGGAGGGTGCGACCACTATCATCGATATGGCAACACTGACGGGCGCAGTTATCATCGCTCTCGGCGATCAAAATACCGGAATTATGGGCAACGATCAGGGGCTTGTGGATGAGATCATCGCGTGCGGCAAAAGCTGCGGCGAAGGATTTTGGCAGCTTCCGCTCAGCGCCGAATACAGTAAACAGATCAGATCCGACATCGCCGACATCAAGAATATCGGCCCACGCGGCAAGGCTGGTACGATCATGGGCGCCGTATTTATTCAGGAATTCATTGACAAGGCCAAATGGGCACACCTCGATATCGCCGGAACTGCCTGGTGCGACAATGCAAAACCGCATCAGTCAAAAGGCCCGACCGGGGTTGCCATCCGCACATTGTTGAGTATTGTCGAAAGGTCGCAATAATTTATTGACCGGCAGCTTTGGTCAAACCTGAAAAAGGATAAGAAAATGAAAAAAACCTTTAACGAACTAGTTTTTGGCAAGAATGCAAAGGTTAGCGGTTTGATGGCTCTGGCCGTGATCGGTTCCATAACTCTTGGCTGCAACTGCAATAAGAGTTTTGACCTTGCGAACCTCGCCAAAGAAAGCAACACGTCCAGCACTTCGAACGGCTCCAAGACTGTTTCGTCAGACGATTCGGTTCCGTCAGATTCGGTTGTCGAGGCTCTGGTAAAGGACACGACCTCGCAATTTTCTGATGCGATTGACTCAGGAGATTTTTCCGACCTGCATGCCAATGCCTCGACGGATTTTCAATCGACCTACACCGTCCCTGAAATGAAAACCGCGTTTAAGTCATACAGCGACAAGAAAGCAATTGTCGTCCCTGTCTTAAACAAGGTTGACTCAACGGATGCCGAATTTTTACGAACGCCGTCGATCCGAACGGAAAAAGGGCTGAACATATTGGTGGCCACCGGAAAGTTTCCGACCAAACCGTACAATGTGCGGTTCGATTATGAGTACGTTATGCGAGGCGGCGAATGGAAACTGCTCAAGCTGGTGATCAACATTCCATAGAGAAAATGGGGGCAGTTGCAGAGTTTCGGAGTCGCAGAGTCGCAGAGTTAGAGTAGCGAAAGATAATCCATAAACTCTGCAACGCCAAAACTCTGCAACTCCGAAACTCTTTGACTCTAAAGACTTTTTATGAAAATTCACGAGTATCAGGGCAAGGC
>JBDSCV010000084.1:0-5551 GCA_039920905.1 Pyrinomonadaceae bacterium | reverse complement strand
CCTTCCCATCCTGCAAAGCCTGAAACGGCAAATCCCATAGCGATCCGTCGGGTACGATGACCACATTCGTCTTTCCGGCAAGTTGGAGTGCGGCGGGTTTGAGCAGAAGGTCGTAAAGCTCACGCGACTGCTTCTGAAAATCCAGATCCCCCGCCGCTAACGTCGAACGATATTTCTCTACCTTAGACGTCAGATCGTTCTGCCTGATGTTGATTGGATAGACACTAAGTGAAGGTATATTCGACGCATCTTTGGTAATAACAAACACAAAAGCCTTATCATCGGCAACGGCAAACTCGATAGCCGCACTCGTAGCATCCGGCAAAAGAGTTCCCGCCTCGTCCAGAGAGATCGGCTTCATCTCGCCTCGCTGCGTTTTTAATTCCGGGTGCGATGCGTAAAGACGAATTTGAAAATCCTCAAACTCCAGTCGTTTTTTCGCTAACTGATTCTGAAGGGCAGTTACTACGTTTGGTTCGACGTTCGTTTTCCCAGTCTCTCTCTCTATCTGTGTACGGTATGAAACAAGCTCATTCCTAAAAAGTTGCTCCTTTGCGGACTCCTGCGGTGTAACCGATCTATCGATTTTGACCTTTCCGCTCTGAAGAGCGTCAAGGAGAGTGCGGGCTTTGACCAGTTCGCTGTATTTCAGCGCTTCGACAGCGGAACTATTAGATACCAATATGTCCACCATCGAACGATACGGCGAAACGTTATCCCTGAGAAACCCCTGCTGTTCCGATGACCCGCCGGCAAGGCGGCTTCGGAGGCCTTCGACAATGCTAACTGCCCGTTCGAAATCGGCCCGTGCCTCACCTTTATGGCCTAGCCCGCGATGGGCGCGTCCTAAAGCTAAATGCAATTCCCAACTTTCCCTCGTACCGCTCAACTTTTCATAATGCGATCTAGCAAGATCGGCACTTTGTAGTGCCGCCTGAAAATCTCTCCGTATAAGTTGGGTTTCCGCTAAACCGATCAAAGATTGAAACATCCAGACGTGATTGCCGGTCGATTCGGTGAGTTTTAATGCACGTTCAAAATTCTCCGCCGCTTTTACCCCGTCTGGTATCAAGAGATAGCAATTACCAATGTTAACCAAAGTCTCCGCGAGACTATCCTTGTTATCGCCCTTTTCTTTGAAAGCCAGCAGCTTTTGATAGTAGTCAATCGCTTTCTCAAAATTGCCCTCGCCTTTGTAGGAATCGCCGAAACTACCAAGGGCATACTGCGGGATTTCTTTACCTGTTTTGTCATGGATTTTGGATGCTCGATCAAGGTAAGATCGCGCAAGATCGTAATTCCCTTGAGCGATATAGAGGTTTGCTATGTTTGTCGAAACGCCCTCAATTCCACCACCGGCGTCGATCTCTTCAAAAAGTGCTAGGCTTCTTGAATAGAGCGTCATTGCCCGAGAAAAATCGCCCATCTCGAAGTAGACAATGCCCAAATTATAGTAAGTAATTCCCAGGCCATCTTTATCGTCGAATGATGTGGCGATCTCGAGACTTCTTACATAGTTTGCAGCAGCTGCAATCAAGTCGCCCTGCCTGTAGTTTATGATCCCAAGGTTGTTATACGATTGCCCAAGCCCAAAAAGATCGCCTAATTGCTCTCTTATTGCGACCGCCCTCGCATGATATTCGAGGGCCGTAACGTAGTCGCCCTTCACTGCATAACTGTTGCCGATGCGGCCCAACGCCGCTGCTTCCGTAGCTTTGTCACCCGCTTTCTCTGCCGATTCGACCGATAATTTCAAAATGTCGATCTGTTTGTTCTGGTCATCTTCCAGACCGCCGATGTTGTAATAGAATTTGGCGGTCATCGAATCATCGGCGAGTGATCGAGTGATTTCGAGGCCGCGTTGATACGCCGCAAGCTTCTCATTCTTGTCCTGAAGTGCGTTTCCGAGACTTTTCAATGCTCCCGCGATCTCGGCCCGATCGCCGATTCGTTCAGCAAGACGCAGACCGATTCGACACAACCGCTCGGATTCGGCATTTGGAACCTTCCCGGTCAACCTCTTGACTTCAGATGAAAAAGCCCTAACTAATACTACATTCACAAACGCGGCCTCGTTCCTTAGCATCAACGACCGCTCGTCCTCCGTCTTGGCGGCGATCAGCCTTAGGGCGAGAGTCTTTTCAGGTGCGTTTTCCGGCGTGGCTGTCGAACTTTGGGCATAAATGCCAACCGCGAATGCCGTCACAATGAGAACAGCAGCGGCGATTTCAGGTATAAGAAGGCGCTTGCGGTGAGTCATAGGCTTCCCAGATTCATTCAACGGATATGCGGTCATTCATGTGCTCCGCGTCGCGAGAGACGACTAAAAACTAAGACGCCAAAATCCGCAGCATATTGGAATTTGAAACACCCCGACTTTGGCACGAATTCAACTCGTTGTAAAGAAATATTTTCTTTCAAAACAATACGCCCGCTGAATTTACGTCTTTAACTGATGACAAATCAAAAATCGATTAAAACTAGGAGAATGAAAATGTACAAAACTCTCAGCCGATCATTGGCGGTCGTCGCCGTCATCATCATCGCGTTCGCTACAAACGGTTATTCGCAGCCAGCCTGTCCGACGGGCGGGTGTCTTGATACTACATTTAACCCGGGCGGGGGTGGGATGCTCATTTCCACGGTGCCGGGTTCAAGTTCGTCGTCTCCCCTCTTTCCCGTCGTCACCCAACAGGATGGGAAGATCGTTATTCTTTTTCAAGCGAACAACCCCCAAGGCACGATAAGGAACGCCATCACTCGTCTTAACGCTGACGGCACCACCGACACGACTTTTGGCCAAAGCGGTTGGTTATATATCCCATGGAACGCTCCGAACGGAATTTCCGCCAATACTTTGGCGATCCAAAACGTCACCAACGCGAGTGGGGTGATAGAGGAAAGGTTCGTGATCGCCGGGGGCGAAATGTGTGGAAGAAGTAATTGCCTAAGGGCCGAGCGTTACTTGAATGACGGTACGCTCGACACCACATTCGGCGTGAATGGGATCACATCGATCAACACTGGTTGGTATCCATACAAGATAGCGGTCGGCGTGGACCAAAAGATCCTTTTGGCGGGGGCTGCAAATCCACTGGTTCGGCTTAACCCCAACGGAACGGCGGATGTCACTTTCGGCGCCAACGGTATCTCGCCAACGAAATCCGGGATCGTTGTCCAGTCCCTTTATGCTTTGGCAGGCGGAAGTTTTCTGGCAGCGGGGAGTTATAAGGCCCCTAGAGCAAAATCAAGTGATATGGCGGTCGGACGGTTCAACCCGGACGGGTCATTGGACGGTTTATTTGGCACAGCGGGCATTGCATCTGTTGATTTTGCGGGGCTGGACGACCATGCGATGGCTGTCAATGTAGACTCCGCGGGTCGCATTGTTGCGGCGGGGCAGGGCAATTTCGGCACGTCAAGGGTCCCCGATCCGGACGCCGCTCTCGTCCGATTCTCCACCTCGGGCCGGCTAGACACGACCTTTGGGTCAGGAGGAAAAACCACCCTCCGAATCGGTTCCCGGCAGGATTTCTTTCGTACAGTCTCGTTCCAGAGCGACGGAAAGATCGTCCTAGCCGGAGAAGGCCGCGACATGGCAAAGGTCTATAATAATGCAGATGCACTGGTCGCCAGATACGACCCCAACGGGTTCCTTGACCCCTCCTTTGGTGTCGGCGGTTGGTTTTTGAAGGATATGTTTGGCACATATGAGTCCCCGGGGGCAACAGTGCAGATGGATCCCGCGTGCCAGTGCGAAAAGATACTTGTCATGGACGCCGTCACCGTGCCGGACACAGGCGGTTACGAAATGGTAATGATGGGTCTGATGGAGTAAATCGCTGGTTTGCATCAAGCAAATGCCAACTTCGTTGGCCTGCCATTTGCCGTGACCCACAAGGCACTTGTGGGGTTACGAATGGCCTAAGAGTGTGACTTGATCCGGCGTACTCCGAGATAGGCAGTGGTGAAGGGGTTGATATGTATTCAAAACAAATTCACCAATCTCTAGTGTTGTCCTCAATGATCTTGATCGCCGCACTTTCGGCTTTCATCTTTGGATACATCGTCTTTCCGTCGGTCGCGACCGCGCAAAACCAGATTGGGGTGACGACGAAATTGTCGGTTGGAAACTTTACGCAGCAGACATTGGTTTCCACTGGAGTGACCGGAGATTCCTTTGCCGGGACTGAAGCGATCAGCGGCGACACGGCCGTTGTTGCATCAAACGTCGGTTTCTATGTGTATACCCGTTCGGGGGCTAATTGGACACAGCAGACAATTCTGGTCCCCAGCGACGGTATGGCCGTAGTTGTCGGGGCACCTTTTGCATTGACGATCAGCGGAAGTACGGTAGTAATTGGCGGAAGATTCGCCAATATAAATGGTCATGCTAATCAGGGGGCGGCCTATGTGTTTGTAAGGATCGGCAATGCTTGGACCGAACAGCAAAGACTGACGGCCACAGACGGCGTTGCCGGCGACGCGTTCGGGAATGCCGTATCGATCAGCGGCAACAACGCCGTCATCGGAGCTTCTTCTTCCAACGGCGGTCAAGGAGCGGCTTACGTCGATGTGCGAAGCGGGCTAGTTGGGCTGAACAGGCAAAGCTAGTTGCTATAGACCAGGGAGCTAAGGAACGTTTCGGCGTTAAGGTTGCGGCCAGCTACGATTCAGCAGTTATCACGTCATTCGGTGGCGGCGTGAATCAAACTCTTGGCGCCTACGTTTCTGTTCGTTCCGGGCAAGAATGGTCTCAACAGGTGAAATTTTCCTTCTGCGAGCCGTCAGGTCCTAGTACAACTTCATGCAATTTCGGAAGTTCTGTCGCCATTGACAGTAATACTCTGTCAGTTGGCAATAATTTCTTGAACGTCGGTGCCACCTTGAATGCAGGCGGCGTTTACGTGTTTACTAGAAGTGGGACTGTTTGGACACAACAGCAGCGGATCACTGCACCCGACGGCTTGCAGGACGATAATTTCGGTTCTTCGACGTCGATTCAGGCGGACACTTGGTCGTCGGCGCTGACGCAGTAAACGTCCGTCCCTGTTCGGCGTATATCTATTCACTGAATGGGGGCTCATGGGTATTCCAGCAAATAATTCAGCCAACAAGTACCGGATCCTCGAATGTATACGGCGGTTCGGTATCGATAAGCGGGAATTCTCTAGCCATAAGCTCGGTACTTGACAACCAGAACTCATCGTCACCGAGCGGCGCTGGGTATATTTACGGTCTCCCGGTCGCGTCTCCGGTTACGGTCTCCGGGCGAGTCCTAACACCCGACGGTCGAGGTCTCAGAAACGCGGTCGTATCGCTGACCGATTCGCATTTGTGACCTGAGGGTGGGCAATACCTAGTAACTAACCCGCAATTGGCTAATCAACGATCTAAAAATGGCATCCCGGGCTGTTGGCTCCGTTGAAGACTATCGTGTCAGTTCGAGCGGCATGACGAGCGGGATTACATATATCGAATATTCGATCATCAACAAATACGAGGGAGTTGTTCGCCCGCGAGCATATCGACGATCCGGGTGCCGCCAAAT
>JBDSCV010000083.1:0-3488 GCA_039920905.1 Pyrinomonadaceae bacterium | reverse complement strand
GAGTGATCGCCGCCCTCGAAAGTGTGCTTGAGACGGCATTCGAGACTGGCAAGGGTGTCGTTTAGGACCGGAATATTTTCGATTCCCGTGCGAAATTCGACATCGCCGAATTTGTCCTCTGACGGGGCCGCAAACCGTTCTGAAAGATACATTTGCGATTCGCTCAAAACATTGACAACGAATGCATTCGATTCCTTAAACGCCGAATGACTGGCCGTTACCTTTTCAATACAGATCAAGACGAGCGGAGGCGTTAGGGAAACAGAGCAGAAGGCCGACACCGTGATGCCGTGCAGAGTCCCGCCCGAATCCTTGGTTGTCACAACACTTACGCCGCTGGCAAAGCGGGAGAGAGCACTTCTGAATTCGAATTCTGAGACAGGCATCTTAAATCAGCAATCTACATTATCGACGCCGAATTGGCAAAAAGACGGCTTTTGATAATTGACCCGTAATAAATGATAATTTTTCGGTGGTGACCGAAATCGAAGAATTTATTTCCGCTGTCAGCCGCGATCTGGACAAGACGCTTGACGAGCATGTCCCCAAATCGAAGGCCGAACCAACGCGTCTGCATGAAGCGATACGGTGGAGCATTTTTGCGGGCGGCAAACGCATCCGCCCGGCGATATTGACGGCTGCCGGACGAACGTTTGGAGCCGTAAATGCGCAGCTTTCACAAACGGCTGCGGCCGTTGAGATGATCCATACCTACTCGCTCATTCATGATGATCTGCCGGCGATGGATAACGATGACCTACGGCGCGGAAAGGCGACGTGCCATAAGCAATTCGGCGAAGCAACAGCCATCCTGGCGGGCGATGTGCTGCAAACGCTGGCGTTCAAGGCGATCGCGGATGATGAAACACTCGGCGCAGAGACGCGGATACGATTGATCTCAACACTGGCCGATGCGTCCGGTACGCCAACGGGAATGGTATCGGGCCAGCAGCTTGATCTCGATGCCGAGGGTAAAACTCTGCCACTCGAAAAGATAGAGCAAATCCATCGGCAAAAAACGGGAGCATTGATTTCTGCGGCGGCCGTGGCGGGTGCGATCATTGGGGATGCGTCGGAAGATGAATTAACGGCGATCAAAATCTACGGCGCGCGGCTCGGCCTGCTTTTTCAAGTTACGGACGATCTGCTCGATGTGACGCAAAGGACGGGAATACTTGGCAAGACGGCGGGTAAGGACGAGTCGTCCGAAAAGGCGACATATCCGGGCCACTTTGGTATCGAAAAAACGCGGGCGATGGCAGCCGCGATCCGTGACGAAGCCTGCGATGCCCTTCTTCTGGTAGAACGAGATACATCTCTTTTGCGCGATCTGACCGATCTTGTTGTCACCAGAAAACGCTAAAACATCATAGCGATAGCCCGTAATGGCGAAATAAATACCGCATTCAACCTCTACATGCTCTTGGCCCCATGAGCGGAAATATCCTAAATAAGCATCAAAACATCTTAAAAGCGATCGCTGTCACGGCGGCGGTCGCCTTTTTGTATGCGACAGTTTTGGCAAAGCTTGGCCGCGACTGGTGGTCGGATGAAAATTATTCGCACGGAGTGCTTGTGCCGTTTGTGATCGCGATAATTGTCTGGAAAGAGTGGAACGGGCTTAAATCTGTTGCAAAAGATCCATCTGTCTGGCTTGGCAGCGTCACAATTATTTTGGCATTTCTCTTGCTTTTCGCCGGAACTCTCGGGGCCGAGTTTTTTTACCTCTCGCATATCGCTCGTCATGATGCTCACCGGCATTATCGTCTATTTATTTGGGACAAAAAATTAAATTTTCTGGCGGTTCCGTTTTCTCTGCTGCTGCTCGCCATCCCGATCCCGCAGATCATATTTAACCGCATCGCATTTCCACTCCAGATTTGGGCGTCGCAGATGGCCGTCTGGGGAATCAGGCTGTTTGAGGTGATATTATTACGGAAAACAGGCGACGGAAAGCACCTGGCACGATGTCTCGGGCTGGCTGATGTATGTTGTTGCTCTCGCGTTGCTGATAAGAGCAAATCACCCGCTTAGAAAGCTCTTTAGGGCAGTGGATCAAAAGACCGCGCAGATCCCAACCCGATGATTCATACTTCTAATACGAAGGTAGCGGTTCCCCGCTCATTGCCGCAATAATCGTTGGCGGGATATTGATCAATTGGTTCGCAATGCGCGGCGAGACGGAGACACAACACCGGCCATTAACCGAGCTACCGGCGACACTTGGTGATTGGCGGCAAAAGGGAAGCGAGATAAAATTTGACGCATCAGTAGAAGGCGTGCTCCGCACTAGTAATTACACCATGCGTGAATACACCTTGCCCGATGGCCGTATCGCTAATCTTTACGTCGCTACTACGCCTCGCAGCGGAGCGGGGGGACGTATCACAGCGCCTATTTGGGCGGTAACAAACGACGAACGCACAACACACGTGGGTAAAGTCGTCCGAAAGCTGCGAATCGACGAAATACCGCAGTTCTGGAACATTTTAATGGGCGAGATGAACTTTGTCGGCCCGCGTCCCGAACGTCCGCATTTTGTCGAACAGCTTGCAAAAGATATCCCGTATTTTGAGCATCGCCATCTGTCGCTCCGGGTTTGACCGGCTGGGCACCGATCAAGTATCCGTACCGTGCGTCGGTGAGCGACACTATCCAGAGACTACCGTACGACCTGTAACCGTGCTTTTTGGAAAAGGCGGAAGATAGATCGAACCTTGCGCTCCGAGTCTTTTTGCGAGCAGGAAAATCTGGGCTCGCGACAAGAAAGATGGCAAAAAAGGGCCGGACAGGGCTACGTCACCAGCTCCCGCCACAGGTGATACAAATTTATCTTCATGGTAGTCTCTGTCACCGACGACCTGGCGGTTTTGATTTTGTAGCCCAGCGTAAGGGGAAGATTACGTACGAAACACCCGAAAATAAGCAAAAAATAAGACGCCCCCAATATTCAGTATTTTTCGTAGCGGTTGACGCTAATGATAAACCTGTTGTGTCCCATCTGCATTTTTATAGTGTCGTAGCCTGTGTGCGACAACGTACAGACACAATTCATGTAACTGCCAGACACTGGGTTTAACACAGATTTCGCGATTTGTTAATGTTTTAACCAAGTGGGTGGAAGGCATTCCACCTTTAGACTTATTTGCATACTTCCCCAGCAAGGAATTTGATTTAGTGGAGTGTAAAATCATGAGAGTAATAAATGGAAAGTATATATTGTTTGGATTTCTAATGACTATTTTGGTTGGGTTTTTTGGTCTGACAACAGCACAAGCCCAGACAACACCTACCAGTTTCAGCGGAGATGCCACCGGTGTTATTGCCAACGCAAACGTCCTTGGGACGGTAACTACTAATGTCAGGGTTGCACAGACAGGTGCTCTTCCTGCCACAGGCGGCTCGCTGGTAGGCGATGTGGCAAATGCTAATATCCAGTTAGGCGCACTCGGGACTCTTAGCAGTCTGACGACAGGAGTCATCCAAAC
>JBDSCV010000082.1:0-8993 GCA_039920905.1 Pyrinomonadaceae bacterium | reverse complement strand
GGATTACATATATCGAATATTCGATCATCAACAAATACGAGGGAGTTGTTCGCCCGCGAGCATATCGACGATCCGGGTGCCGCCAAATCCGGTCGTCATTGACACAATTCCCTGTGGTTCGGCTTTGCCCCCGCCAATAATGCAGGCTTCGGTGCCGTGTTGATTTAGCCGCATTCGCTCGACAACTGCCTCGGCAACGTCCGCGGATACAATGGCGACGAGCTTGCCTTCTTTGGCGACATACAGCGGGTCGAGGCCGAGAATTTCGCAGGCGCCTTTTACGTTTTCGCGGGCCGGTATCAAATCCTCGCGAATCTCGATCGACACCTCGGAACTCATCGCGATCTCGTTGAGCGTGGTGGCGACACCGCCGCGTGTCGGGTCGCGAAGGCAGTGAACCGCGTCTATCTCTCCTTGTTTTTCGGCCTCGTCAATGATGTCGGCGACCAGAATGTGCAACGCCGCCGAATCTCAACCTTGGCATTTTCCCAATCGACGTCCGTCCATTTCAAGCCCTTTACCTCGCACGCTCTCGTCCCACAATAAAAGGCCACATTCGCTGCCGTTTAGGCGTAGGTCCAATCTTGCCGGGATTTAGCAACTTCAATAAGGCGAGCGGTCTCTTCAGCCTTAAGAGCACACCCCACCGGCGGTCTCGTATTCGGGATCGGCTTATAGTCATCGATGAGCCGATACCAAAGTAGAGCATGCTTTAATAGCTGACGGAGGACGGAAACCTCGCCATTGATCGTCTTGGGTGCTCTACCAGTCTCCAGCCTCTCAGATTGATAGTCAGCGACTTCTCCCGTGTGATTTTAGTGAGCGTGCGATTCGTGAGCGCGAGCGCGTTCGCCAACGGCGGAGCGGGTGCAGACCGTTCCGCACCGTATCGTTCGATGGCCTCTGGGAGAAGCAAGGCCCAGAACTTTTTGCTATTACGGGTCGGATTAGGTGCCTTACGGTGAAGTTGTGCCACGAATTCCCGTTCCAAACCGGGAGCTTTTCGACTATCAGATGTACCCAAGGATTCTCGGTACCTGTGGCGATTGACGACAATGTCAGTCCAATAGGTTTTTCCGCGTTTGTACAGTGCCATAGCTACTTACCTCCGGCCTTTCGTTCGTCTCTCTCCTTTTTGTGGCGATAATTGTCGCGACGTATCGCGTTAACGCTCTCTCTATTCTTGTGTCGCCAGTCCTTCTAACTTTTGGCATTGCCACAAGCCGGACTGCAAACTTTCATATCTTTTCTGGCTGCCCAAAAGATCTTTTCGCAAAATACACATGAGCGAATCCTGTCTCCCTTGACCGTTGTCTTGGCTAGTAGGTCGAACAACTCATTGTCGAATACGCGAAAGTATTCGTTCTCATCGATATTTAAACTGAACGCGCCATTGGAAAGTGAGTTGCCTGGTGGGAGATTCAACCGTCGTGGAGCTGTTTGTCTTTGCTGGGGGTTTTTGACACCCTCATTGCCTGACTATCAGGGTAAAGATGGCTCCTCGCTCCAACGGTCTGTATATGTGACCCCTGAGGGGAAACACGTACATCCCCGCATTACTCAACGGTCATAATCAAAAAATGCAGGTTAGGTGAGTATTGCGTCGGCGGGCAAAACAGATCGATTTGAGGCGATTAAACTTAATTGGAAACACAATCAGCAAATTGCAAAAACGGCCGCCCGAATGACCATAATTACCCGCCTAGACCCCTTGCTTCTGAATAAATTTTTGCAAAGCCTTTATTCATCGGTTCGATTCCGATCGTCGGGCTCCAGTTTAAGTCCAATAAATAGCATAGGTTAGGTCGAAAGTTATTCAGAGAGCTTTCGATTCGACGTATCGAGTGCGTCGCGGATGCCGTCGGCAAGCAGAAACCAAGCGAGCATACTCATGGCAAGAATAATGGCGGGAAAGACCGTCAGATGCCAAGCGGTGCGAATATAGGATTGATACATTCCAATCATTTGTCCCCAAGACGCTTGCGGGGCGGGAATTCCCAAACCGAGAAAACTCAAACCGGCTTCAGCGAACATCGCGCCCGGAATTCCCAAAGCAATCGAAACTATTATCGGCGAGATCACGTTTCGCAAGATATGTTTTTTGATGATGTAAAAAGTTCCTGCCCCCATTGCGCGGGAAGCGCGAACATAGTCGGTTTTTTTGAGCGAGAGAACCTGCCCGCGCACTAGCCGTGCGACGCCGATCCAACCCGTCAAAGTCATTGCCAGAATTAAATTCCAGAAGCCCGCGCCGAGCGCGATCATTAAAAGAATGTAGAGAAGAATCGTCGGTAAAGATGACAAAACGTCTATGAAACGCATCACGACAAAATCGAGCCTGCCGCCTTTCAATCCTGCCATCGCTCCGATTGGAACGCCGACCAGCGCGATCGTCAACTGACTGAGAATCCCAACGCTGATTGAAATTCTTGCGCCGTAAAGCAACCGAGCGAATACATCGCGCCCTAAATCGTCCGCGCCGAGCCAATGAAGGCGATTCGGAGTTTCCCAAGTAGCGAGAAAATCGCCTTTGTATGGATTGTACGACGTAACATATGGCGCGGCGACGGCGACGATTATTTGAAAAATGATAAAACAGAGGGCTACGACGGCAAGTTTATTACGGGCGAAACGCCGCCAGAAAAGCCATAAGTTATTTGCTTTTGATCTAACGACGATTTTATTTATGGTAGCGGGGTTTGTTGCCATTTCTGATGTTTGTCCTAGGGGAGACTTGTTCATAAATCTCTCACGTAAAAGTAAAAAACGAGTTCTTACTTTTGCCGTTTGTATTTCAGCTTTTTACTATTCATTCTTTTTCACCAAAGTTACGCGCGGATCAACCAGCGCATAAAGTAAATCGGTGATCAAATATGCCAGGCTGATGATAAACGTCCAGACAAGCGTCGTCGCCATAATCATCGGATAATCGCGGCTGCCGATTGCCGACACGAAATAAAAACCGATGCCCGGAATGCGAAAGATGCTTTCGACGAAAAATGAGCCGACAATTAAGCCCGCCGCGAGCGGTCCGCCGACGGTCATGAGTGGAGTAAGCCCATTTTTGAAAACGTGAACAAACATAATTCGCGTTTTGCTCAGGCCTTTAGCGCGAGCCGTGCGGACGTAATTTGCCTGCATTGCATCACGCATACTGGAACGCGTATAGCGTTGCAAAACCAATATCGGCGCGAGCGAATTTGCCAAAACAGGCATAATCCAATGTTTCGGACTGCTCCAACCGCCCGTCGGCAACCAGCCGAGCCAAACCGAAAAAATGACTTGCAGAAGAATAGCGAAGACAAAACTTGGTATGACGAGACAAAAAATCGAAATGCCCGTGCCGAAATGATCGAAAATCGAGTTTGGTTTAATTGCCGCAGCAATGCCTAATCCGACGCCGACGATAATTGAAAAAAAGAAGGTGAATAATCCCAATTGGAGAGAGTAAGACCATTGTTCTTTGAAAATGCCAACGACCGTTCGGTTTGGGTAAGTAATCGAATAGCCGAAATCAAGCGACGCGGCATTTTTCACAAAGAGCGCGTATTGTTCCCAAATAGATTTATTCAATCCGTATTTTTCATTGAGTTGGCGTTTGATATTTTCGGGCACCATCTGTTGCTTTTCGCGTGCAAGGACATCGAAAGGTCCGCCTGGAACAATGTGCATCAAAGCAAAAGTCAGGACCGAGACGATAAATAAAACACCGAAAAGTCCGGCGATTCTGGTCAGAATGTAACGAATCATAGATTAAATTTTCACCGCCGCGACGCCGCAATTATAAGAAATGTTATCCACAGTTAGAAACCGATATATACAAATAACAACAACGTAAAATAATCTTCTTTCATCCGTAAAACTTTTTGTGTTCACCCGTGTTCATCTGCGCTTTACTTTTCTTACTCTGCGTCTTTGCGTCTCTGTTCATTCTTCCTAAGCGAAATGACAAGCAACGTGTTGATTTTCCCCAATCGTCCGCAATTGCGGCTCTTCCGCGGCGCAAATCTCCTGCGCTAACGGGCATCGAAAACGAAAAACACAACCCGTCGGACGCCCGATAATCTCGTCAATTTCGCCTTTTATGTTTATTTCGTTTTCTCTCCGCGACGGGTCGGGTTCGGGAATTGCCGATAATAACGCTTGCGTGTATGGATGGAGCGGCCCAGTTGTGATTTGTTTGCTCTCACCGATTTCCACCAATTTCCCCAAATACATCACCCCAATACGCCCGCTCATAAAAGCGGTAATGGCGATATTGTGCGAGATAAATAAATACGAAAATCCAAACTCGTCCTGCAAATCGCGAAGAAGATTTAAGATCTGCGCTTGGACGGAAACATCTAGAGCCGAAACCGGCTCGTCACAAATAAGCAATTTAGGTTTCAAAGCTATGGCACGCGCGACGCCGATGCGCTGCTGCTGCCCGCCGGAAAATTCTGACGGAAAGCGGCACATATCTTCGGCATATAGGCCAACGCGCCGCAGCAGTCTAGCCGTTTCGCTATGTTTTTCGCTTCGCGTGCCGATACCGTGAATTTCAAGCGGTTCGCTGATAATTTGTTCGACCGTCAAACGTGAATCGAGAGCGGAAAACGGGTCCTGGAAAATCATCTGCATCTGCTTTCTGATAGATTTTAACGCTCGCTCGTTTGAATGAGTTATATCTTTTTCGTCAAAATAAATTCTTCCGGCATCGGGCGCGTAAAGCCGCATGATCGTTAATGCAAGGGTGGACTTTCCGCAACCTGATTCGCCGACTATTCCTAAAGTTTCGCCTTCGGAAACTGATAGGCTCACGCCATTGACCGCAATATTTTCGATTTTGTTTAGACCGAATATGCCGCGCCGCGATGAAAAGCACTTGGTTAAATTACTTATTTCAAGAAGCATCTTAGCCATTGGCAAACGCTCCTTCCTGCGCGACCCAGCAAGCAGCAAAATGATTGGGAAGAATTTCCGCAAGTGGCGGACGTTTTTCCGCGCAAAGCGAAACGCGATGCGAGCAACGCGGATAAAACGAGCAACCGACGAAATCTTCTCTTTGTGAGCTCGGCGGCGAGCCTTCGATAGTCGGCAAACGCTCCGGCCGCTCACCGAGAATCGGAATCGAGGCAAGAAGCGCTTGCGTGTAAGGATGCTGTGGATTCTTAAAAATCTCTTCGACCGTTGAGCTCTCGATGATTCTTCCGACATACATCACCGCAACTTTATCAACCAATTGTGCTACAACGCCTAAATTGTGCGTGATAATGATTACCGACATTCCAAATTCGTCTTTAAATTCACGAAGCAGATTCAGAATTTGTGCTTGAATCGTAACATCAAGCGCGGTTGTCGGCTCGTCAGCGATCAACAATTTCGGCTGGCAGGTAATTGCCATTGCAATCATCACCCGTTGGCGCATTCCCCCGGAAAACTCGTGCGGATAATCCCCAAATCTCTGCCGCGCGTTCGCAATTCCGACTCTTTGCAGAAGATAAATAGCTTTTTCTCTTGCTTCTTTTCGTGAGAGCCCCAGATGCACGCGCAGAGGTTCTGCGATTTGAAAGCCGATTGACAAGACCGGATTAAGCGAAGTCATTGGGTCTTGAAAAATCATCGAGATCCGATTCCCTCGGATTTTTTCAAGTTCTTTATCGGAGAGTTTTAGTAAATCAGTCGTTTTGTTTTTGTCGTGAAAAATCGCTTTACCGCACGCAATTTCGCCGGGCGGCTCAATCAATCGCATAATCGAAAGCGCGGTAACACTTTTGCCGCCGCCCGATTCGCCGACAATTCCCAATACCTCGCCTTCCGCAATCGAAAAAGAAACGCCGTTGACAGCATGAATGAAATCTTTTTCTAACTTAAATTGCGTTTGAAGATTTTCGACCTCAAGTAAAATTTCGGACATGAATTTCTCAACACAAAGACACAAGAAATACAAAAATTGTCAAAACAAACGGACGGCTGACAGAAACCGACACAGATATTTTTTCAATTATATTCTTATCTTTTCTTATTTTGATTTCCCTTGTTTCTTTCTGTTGAAAATGTCTTAACGCCATTGGTCAACGTCGTTTCTGATATACATTTGAAAGCGCGAAATATCCAAATAACGAAAAACGACATTGCCGTTTTTGTCCGGTTCAAATCCCGTCAAATACGGATACCAAATTTGGTGCGTAACCAAATGCGTTAGAAAAATCCCGCCGACATCTTCGACTAAAATGCGCTCGGCACCTTGGTATATACTCAATCTTTTTTGCTCGTCAATCTCGCGTCCGGCTTGGGTAACAAGCGCGTCAAATGTATCGTTTAGCCAAGCGTGGCGCGGCGAGCCGGCCTTGCTCGTGCTGAGCCAAAGCCGCGTCAGCATATTCGCCGGGTCGAGAAAATCATACTCATATTGCCCGCTATAAAGCGGCATTTCGTGCCGCGAGCGCCGCGCCCCCCAAACCGCGTCATCCACGATTTGCAGATTTACCGCAATATCCAAATATCTTTCCCATTGGTCTTTGACGTATTCTAAAAGGACATTGCGCCCGTTGGAAAACATGTCCAGAACAAGCTGATTTCCGTTTGCATCTTTACCGTTCGGAAAACCTGCTTCCGCTAATATCGCCCGGGCTTTTTCAATATTAAAATCCTGCACCGATTTTAGCTCGGCGTTATACGCGGGAAAATCCGGTGGCAACATCGAAAATGCCGGGATCCGCGTCTTGATCATTACTCTTTCGCAAAACGGAACGCGGTCTATCGCGTGCGACAACGCTTGTCTTAATCGCAAATTATCAAACGGCGGACGCAGGCAATCGAAAGAAAGATACTCGGTCTGAAAATTATTAAAAGAATGCAGATATTTTTCCAACTCGTTATCATTAACCGCTTGTGCGAATTCCTGCGGCTGCAAAATGGCGATGTAATCAATCTCTTTATTCAGCCAGGAATTAAACCAGCCGATAGCGGGCGCACCGACAAGTTGAACAAGTCTTTGAATTCCGGGCTTGTGCGCTCCGTTGTAATACGGATTTACGTCCCAATCGAGTTTTTGGTTATGCTCCCAGCTAAGCAGCCGCATGGGACCCGATGATACATAATTTTCCGCCGTGTCCGCCCAATGTTCGGGATTACTCTCGGCTTTATGGCGCGGCACGGGTACGGCGGCTTGATAAGCCATCAGCGCCGGCAAATGCGGAATCACGCCGTTTTCACCCCAAATTCTTACGATTCTATCGTCAATCGCTTCAACGCCCACATCTTCAGGTCGTCCTTTGCCTTCTTTTAAGGCTTGAACGCCCTTCACGTCGTAAAAAAACCACGTCCAGGGATTATCAAGTTTTGGCGACGCCAAATGCCGAAACGTAAAAACCCAATCGTGCGCCGTAATCGGCACTCCGTCGCTCCAACGCGCATTCTGGCGAATGGTAAAATCCCAATACTCGACAGTTTCTCCCGCTTTCCAGCTTTCAGCCAAGGCCGGGACGAGATTTTGATTTTGGTCGCGCCTGAGCAGTGGCTCGCCGCCCCAATTTATCGCCACGCCCGCGCCGTAAATGTCACGAGCAATATCGAGATGACGCGGCTCGGCGGCAGGTTCATATAAAATTTGTCTTTCCAAAGGCGCGGCGTCCGTCGGCAAAACGCGACCTTGCGGAGTGATAACGGACGCGCCCGAATTATTTAAGACCACGCTGTTCGTCGGCTGATTTTTTGAGGTCTCGGCGCATCCGGTCAAAGTTTTGCCGATAGCTGCTGCACCTGCCAGATAAAGCAGTTCGCGGCGCGTGATTTCAATCATTAAATTGGTTCGATTCCGATCCACGGCTCCAAAAACACCTGGCTATAAATTAATGAGTAGATATCTATTTCGAGTGATCTTCTGTTTTTGATATTCGCTAAATGCGGATATAGAAGATGAAAGGCTCTAAGATAAAAATAGCCGGCCATACAATCAAATAATCTCGTAGAACTGCCAAACAAAACCGCACGCCATCTTTGCGATGCCAGCCGTCTTCATTCGTTATGAAAGTAAGGTCGGTTTTCGACATTTTTCCCGATTGCGAATTCGCGAGAACTGTGATTAGTCTAAACGTCACGATAACATAGTTTGAAGCTCTGCTTTAGCTGGCCTGAGTAATCTTACATAAGACAAACATCGGACGTGTTTAAAAAAGGCCATTCGTCAAATTATTTGAAATCGAGATGTAGCGAGAATTGTCGCAACCAAGTGCATACCTGGACGATCATCGGCGAGAAAGTGCTTAGCCGAAGTCAGTGTGTATGGACGTTTCACGCCCAGTGAAATTCGGTGATTTTTGCCGAAATAGAACTTGTAATTATCGGGTCGGAAATCGCTCCGCGGTCTTTGGCATTTGCGAACGATCGTCTGCCAGCTACCTTGATCCCGTTCGAGTATTCAGCGGGAAGCTGAACCTGTGCCTCCTAGTGTTCTGCAAGTTGAGCGAAACTAAACTTCTCCGATTGAAAGTACTCTTGCCCATGGACTGATCAGCTCTGCGAAGCGCTTTCTCAATTCAGGATCATTACGCCCAGTTTGAAGCGCTATCAGATAGTCTGCGACGTCGAAGTCGGACAGCTTGGCGGCTACATAATGCACCCGTGCCGCACCGGTGGTGTGGACGGGCGTGACAGCGGCGGAATTTCGCTGCTTCGGCGTCGGGACTGACGGGCGTGGTAATGACCAACACAGCCAATGGAACAGCGAGCGGTTCGAACTGCGGCTGCTCGATCGGCGGCGCGTTCGTTGATAGAGCTTCACCACTCCAGAACTAGCATTTCTTTGACACCGGCGGAAACTGGCTATCTGATGGCTTTGGGTGTTCCGCCCGCCATCATTAGCAATTGGTTAGTCACAATGAATGCGCAACGCAACATCTCCGCGCCGCATTTTTCGCGCTATTATGTTGAGCAAAACGCTAATTATTCAGGCAGAATCGGCTTTCCGGTGTTGACGATGCACACTTTTATTGACCCGCTCGTAACCGTTT
>JBDSCV010000081.1:0-3280 GCA_039920905.1 Pyrinomonadaceae bacterium | reverse complement strand
GTTTACGCATCGAGTTACGCAAAGGTCGTCGAAGTGCTGCGGGATCAGTTGCGTGACGTCGGCATTGTCGTCGATCTCGAACAGATGGAATTTAGCGCGGCGGTTGACCGGGTTTATATTAAGAAAGATTTTGATCTAGGTTTTGCGTCGTTTGAAAACGGGCCGGACCCTGACATCGGCGTAAAACGGACCGTCGTTTCTGGCAACATTGGCCCAATTCCCTTTTCAAACGGTGCGAGCTACCGTAATCCGCGAGTTGACGAACTTTTTGATCTCGCAGCATCTGAAACGCATAAGCAAAAGCGAGCCACATATTACTTTGAGGCACAGGAAATCCTGGTGCGTGACGTTCCGTATTTATGGCTTTACGAGCCGCAATCGGGAGCCGCATATAATCGCGGTCTTCAAGGAATGTATTTATGGAGTGCGAAATCAAGCACCTATTTTGCCCAGGATGCCTGGTGGACAGGCGGTAAAAATCCGAGCCGCGGTTCGTCGGGGGGGGTCGGCCAGCGCACGTTTTATTTTCTCTCGATCGTGGGCGCAATTATTTTGATTCTGATTGTAGCTATTTTAGTGAGACGCAAACGCAGACGTTTCAGGAGTTAGAGCGTTTGTTATCTCAAAAGTTTTAGTAGAATTAATGCCAAATCACCGCGACAGAAGTAAAATTGACGCAAGATTACCGATAAAAAACGATCTCTTTCATCAACAAAAATCAGACTGCCTTGTCAATATATGCATAACGAGTTTTAGGATTAAGTGCCGAATTTAGCGCATCGGCGACGACGTTCAGTGCCAGCACGAGTGCGGCGAGGGCCAGGCTTGGAAAGGCGATTATCCACCAGGCGTCTCGGATAAAATGTTGTCCGTTGTGTAGCATATAGCCCCAACTGATATGGTTTGCGTCGCCGATGCCGATAAAGCTGAGTGCCGCTTCGAGCAGTATGACGCCGCCGACGGTCAGTATTATTTTTGTGATTATCAGCGGAAACGCGTTGGGCAAAATATCGTGAAGCAGGATCCGGGTTGGACTTGCTCCCATCGCACGTGATGCTTCGATAAACGGCCTTTCTTTGATCGACAAAACCTCCGCCCGCACGAGCCGGGCCGTAGTCGTCCAGTTGGTTAAGGCTAATATCAATATTAGATTGATAAGCGACGAGCCGAATAATGCCGCGATAATTAACGCTAGAAAGAACTGCGGCGGTATCAGAAAAAGCTCCGTGATCCGCATCAAGAGATCATCCCATAAACCCCCGACATACCCTGCCGTTGAACCGACAAATACCCCGATCAGTCCGCTGAGCAACGCGACGGTGACGCCGATCAAGATTGAGGTCTGTGCCCCATAAACCACGCCACTGAAAATATCTCTTCCCAGGTCGTCAGTGCCGAATAGAAATTGCCGGGATGGCGATTGAAATGTGTCATTGGAAGTTTTTAGCGGGTCATGCGGTGCAATCCGGCTTGCAAAAAGAGCCGCGCCAATAAATGCTATAAGCACGATAACGCCAGACGCTACCGCTTTGTCATGTTTTAATACTCTTTTCATTGTTCTGCCTACTGCCACTGCCAACTGCCTGCTCTCTCATCCGCGGCTGTATCTGATCCGCGGGTCAATCAACGGATATGTGATGTCGGTAATAAAATTTAGCGTCGCGACGGCAATTGAGATCATAAGAAAAAGTCCCATCAAAACCGGATAATCCCGGGCAGCCACAGCCTCTAAGGTCAAACGCCCAAGACCCGGATAGCCAAAAACCGTTTCGGTCAAAACAGCCCCGCTTAAAAGCATCCCAAGATCGCTGCCGATAATGGTGACAACAGGCAATAACGCATTGCGCAAAGCATGTACATATAAAACTCGTCCTTCGACAACGCCTTTGGCTCTCGCAGTGATTATAAAGTTTTCGCCAAGCACATTGAGCATTTGGGCTCGTGTCAGCCGCATGATCTGCGCGAGTTGCACGATGGCAAGCGTCAGACACGGCAAGGCGAGATGCGCGAGCAGATCGAATAGGTAAGACACGCCGGTTAAATCCTGATTTGCCGAAACCATTCCCTGCGCCGGAAACAGACCGAGATATAGAGCGAAAAAAAGCAATAATAGATGGCCGATGGAAAACGAAGGGAGCGAGTACCCAAGCAAAACAAATGTATTCAAGGCACGGTCGAGATAAGAATCTTCTCTCCGAGCTGCCTCGACACCGAGGATAACTCCGCCAACCGACGCCACCAAAACCGAGCTCAATATCAACAGCAGAGTCGCCGGAACGCGCGACAAAATGACAGCGGAAACGCTCTGCTGATAGCTTAAAGAATATCCGAGATCTCCCCGTAAAATGCTCGAAAGATAAACCCACAGTTGCGTCCAAAGCGGCTGGTCAAGCCCAAATTGAGCGCGTATAAGTGCATAATACGCCTCGTCACCACTTTGCCCCGCAAGATAGTAAACAGGGTCGCCGGGTGCGAGATGTATCAGAAAAAAATTGATGGCGACAAGCAGCAGAACAAGAACGACCGCCTGAACAAATCGCCGAACGACCAGTCGGTGAAAAAGGCTTCGAGGGCGATATGTCATAAACTCCATTCGCGTAATACGGTCGCCCGCGTGGTCAATTGAATTTGGCCGTGGGTGAAATCGATCAATGGCTACCGACAAAACCGGTGACATGGAGAACTATCATGACGACGGCTATCCCAGCGATGTGGACGCCGACCACATAAGCCCAGCGTGGAATGCCGGTAGCCGGTCTTCGGACAATCTTTCTATTAGAAACGGATTGCGAATCCGGCAAGAATGGAACAGAAGTCGAATTCATTCGCTGTTCCTGTAGCTTACACTTTCCGAATCGCGTCGCACCCCATGGTTTATACACCGAAAGAACAGTCGCCGAGAGCAGTACAATCATACCGCCGATGGCGTGACCCAACAGCTCGACACGCAGCTGGCGAAGATCGGCAACTGACAATTGCGTCGCAAGCGTCCCCGACGAAACTCCGGCCAAAAGGGTAATCAACTGCATCTTGAACAGCAAGACAGCCGTGGCAAAGACGGTCAGCATGAGTTTCGCCACGATCCAATAGTGTCGAAACAAGCCCCACTGTGTACCGAGCGACTGGACAAGGCCTGTCAGCAAAGAACCCAAAGCGGCAGGCAGGATGACATACCAGCCAACCATGTACATTGCGAGATCGGCCGCGACTAACACCTGAGCATCCCCGCTCGTCAACCCAATAACTGCAACCGCCAAAAATGCTGCGACTGCTCCAAACC
>JBDSCV010000080.1:0-2122 GCA_039920905.1 Pyrinomonadaceae bacterium | reverse complement strand
TGTCGCCGTCGAGAATGAGATCGTCGTAGGTCGAGGCCGCACCATTCCAGTGCCACGTGTCTTCGAAAGCCATGATCTGCGAATCCGCCTCAAGCCCGCTCTCGTCTTTGAAAAGCACGTTGTAGTTGCGGTTGGAATTGAACGGCGGATCGAGATACACAAGATCGACGCTACTTGCCGCGATATACCGCCGAAGGATATTCAGATTGTCGCCGTAGTAAAGAGTGTTCATTCGGGTGATGCGGGACGAGACCATTTCGAACCCCAGCCTCTCTAGGTCCAAGACGGCTTCCCGCACCGCAAACTTTAGCATTAACCGATATTCAGAGCAAGAACCCAGTCGCTACCGCTCCCGGTTCTGACAGCCACGCCCCCGACGTCGAAACGCCGCCACCCCTCCTGTCCAGAGGAGAGCTTTTTAAGATACATAGAAGCAACGAAATTCCCTGCCTTGTTGACTTCAAAGGTAGATTCGTCTAATTTTTGTTTGCGATGAGCTATGCGGATGAATCAACGACGGTTGCCTATGTGGGGCTGGGGTCTAATCTGGGTGACCGGGCGGGGAATTTGCTGCTGGCGGTGCGGTCGCTGATGGAGGCGAGTTTTGCCGTTTGCAAATTGTCGGCGATCTACGAGACCGAGCCGGTGGACATCGAGAGCGACACAATGTTCCTGAATATGGTCGCCGAGATACACGTCACAAATGTCAGCGCTTCGCAGATGATGGCCCGGCTGCTGCGGATCGAATACCTTCTCGGCCGCGGCGATAAAACCGTTAAAAAGCCCAGGACCGTCGATCTCGATATTCTTTTTTTTGGCGATACGCAGATGAAGGGCGAGTTTCTCACGCTCCCGCATCCGAGGCTGCATTTGCGCAAATTCGTCCTATGTCCGCTTGCTGAGATCGCTCCAAATTTTGTTCATGCGGCCCTGAAGCGTGAGATCGTCGATATTCTCGCCGAATGCGAAGACAACAGCGAAGTAAAACGCTGGAACCCGAACGCGGGGGTCAATGGGCAGTTGGCAGAAGGCGGTTAGCGATAAGTCTTTGGTCTTTGGTTTTCCGCTTATCGCTTACTCGTATCGCTCACGGATTAGCTAGACTAAATGCGCGTGAACCGCTATTCTTGATACAAATTTATGGCGTATCTCCAACCTGACAAAGAGGGCAAAGTTTATCTGCCCGCGATCCGTGCCGCTAAGGAAAAAGGCGAAAAACTTGTCTGTCTGACCGCATACGATTATCCGACCGCGCGTATCGTTGATGAAGCGGGCGTCGATATGATCCTCGTCGGCGACAGCATGGGCAACGTCATTCACGGCTACGGCAATACGATCCCCGTGTCGCTGGACGAGATCACATCGGCCTGCATCGCTGTCAAACGCGGCACCGAGCGGGCGATGGTCATCGCCGATATGCCGTTTGGCACATATCACGTCAACGAAGACGACAGCGTCAAAAATGCTCTTCGGCTGATGAAATACGGCGGTGCCGAGGCCGTCAAACTCGAAGGCGGACGTAACCGCGTCGATCTCGTAAAAAGGTTGGTCAGCGAAGAAATTCCGGTCGTTGCCCACATCGGTTTGACGCCGCAATCGGTTTATAAAATGGGTGGTTACCGCGTTCAGGGCCGCACCGCCGAGCAGGCGAAATTATTGATCGAGGACGCCAAAATGCTCGAGGACGCCGGAGCGTTTGCCATCGTTCTCGAACTCGTCCCGCGCGAGGTCGCCGCCATGATCACAAAGGAAATTACGATGTCAACGATCGGCATCGGCGCCGGACAGGAATGCGATATTCAGGTGTTGGTTCTGCACGATTTGGTCGGCATGACTTTTGGCCGGCAGCCGCGATTCGTGCGTCAGTATGCCAGCGTCCGCGACGTCATGACCGAAGCGATCCATAACTGGACAAAAGATGTAAAATCGGGCGCCTATCCAAACGACCAGGAGTCTTACGGCCTAACTGAAGAAACCAAAAAGGAGATGGCGGCGACGTGATGCAGTTTTCAGAGAAAACAAAAGCGAAGATTATAGAGCTTTGTAAAAAGAATAAGATTCGTGAGCTGAGTTTATTCGGCTCGCGAGCCCGTGGGGACAATCGTATTGAAAGCGATTATGA
>JBDSCV010000079.1:0-4790 GCA_039920905.1 Pyrinomonadaceae bacterium | reverse complement strand
CCGAGGCAGCGATCCTGCCATTACTTCTACCGGATCGATCCTATAAACGGCTACATCATTCTGATATTACGCATGAAAGTGCGGCGAATGATGGGGTTCATTCGCTTCCCAATACATGCGAATTATTATTCCGAAGAACCGGCAAAGCTCCGGCATAGTTACTTGATCCTCTTCAAACTTCCCTGTCCGCTGATCTGCCGGTTTCCGGCGATTTTTTCCATCTGAGTCATCGCGCGAAGAAGATTTTCGCCCAAGACTTTCTTGATCTCATTTTCAGTATAGCCGCGTCGGAGCATTTCGTAGGTGACGAGCGCTAGGTCTTCGGCGCCGTTCATACCTGCGGGAAGGAACGGCACACCGTCGAAATCGGAGCCGATGCCAACATAATCAATACCGGCGACCTGCTTGATGTGGTCTATGTGATCGACGATACGCAGATATGGCGTGACATGGATCGGATTTTCGGTAAGGAGCCTGCGTTCGGCCTCATTAAACCCTTTTGGATCGTCCTTAAACTGCACCCGCAAAGCGTCGATCTGCGGTTTTAGGCGTGCGGAACGGTCATTTTCTTCTTTATTCGTCCTCGCATCCAAAAACGACGGATAAAAATTGACCATTATCACGCCGCCATTTTTAGCGACCCGTTTGAGCACGGCATCGGATACGTTTCGCGTGTGGTCATTGAGGGCCCTCGCAGAGGAGTGCGAAGCGATGATCGGAGCCGTCGAAATGTCGAGTACGTCATTCATCACCTTTTCCGAGACGTGCGAGATGTCGATAAACATTCCCAGTCGGTTCATTTCACGAACAACTTCTCTGCCAAAATCCGACAGGCCGTTGTTCTTTGGCTCGTCACGATGTGCGTCCGCCCAGTCGTGTGTTACGTTGTGCGTCAACGTCATATAGCGGACGCCGAGACGGTAAAATGCACGCAATGCGGCAAGCGAATTTTCGATCGCATAACCGCCCTCGATCCCCATCAAAACGCACATCTTTCCGCGTTTTTTGGCGGTTCGGATGTCGGCAGCGGTCGTACACTGGGTCAGATGGTCGGGATACTTTTCCGTCGCGCGATATGTCACGTCGATCAGGTCTATCGCCCGCCGCATCGCACCGCCCGTCTTGAGAGTTGTGCCGGAAACATAGATCGAGAAAAACTCGCTCGTGATGCCGCTTGCCTTAAATCGCGACAGATCAGAGTGAAACGGGTCACCATCATCATGGAACTTCCCCACAGACGGTGTGCCAAGATCGTAATCCTGCTCCGACATCGGTGTTGGAATGTCGTTGTGGCCGTCAACGACGATCGCTTTTTTGTGCATCTTCAATGCCGCCGCCCATATTTTCGGATCGGCATCTTTCGGCATCGTCTGCGCAATGCCCGAAATGGTGAGTATTGACAGCAGGAACGTGGTAAACAAGCAAACAACAACTTTTCTAAATCTCATAATGTATATCCAAGGTCTAATTTAGAAAGAGTTTAGCTTGTTTTCCTAAAAACTAAAAACAAAAAAGGCGGTCTAAAAAGTCGCTAAAAACTCCGCTAGCTCGTGTCCGACTCCGCAGCCTTTGCGTAAAAATCCTGTTAAACGCTGAGAATGCAGAGATTTACGCAGAGTTCGCTGAGTTTTCCGATTCCCGTCGTTTTTACTGCCCAGACATAAGCAAGGTGCAATGAAGCCTCTTAGGGCCGAAAAAAAAGATAGTCAGCTAATATGGCTAAATGGTAATATGAATAGGGACAAACAGCGGCTACCCAAATCCGCACCCCCCAGCCCTACCATAACCTGGAACTTAATACTCTATAACTACCGATCGGCTTTGTTGCACGTTTTCGTGATATTACGGAGCGAAACCGGGCCGAAGAAAAACTGCGTTACTATGCTCTTCATGATACGCTGACCGATCTGCCGAACCGTGTGCAATTCATGAACCACCTCAAACAAGCGGTTGAACGTGCTGACGGCAACAGCTATGCAAAATTCGCCGTATTGTTCCTCGACCTCGACCGGTTCAAGGTCATAAATGACAGTCTCGGTCACGCTGCCGGCGACAAATTGCTGATCGCCATCTCCGAGCGGTTAAAAGCCTGTGTCCGTCCCGGCGACGTGGTCGTCCGTCTCGGTGGTGACGAATTTACGATCCTTTTAAATCGGAGCGGTGAAATATCAGAGGTCGTCAGCGTTGCGGAACGGCTGCAGACAAAAATTTCCGAACCGTTTCAGATCGACAACTACGAAGTGTTTACCACTGCGAGTATCGGCATAATCGTTTCAGGCAATGTCTCGCGTCAGGCCGAAGATTTCCTCCGGGATGCGGATGCCGCGATGTATCGTGCGAAAGAATCGGGTAAGGCACGTTATGAGATATTTGACCGTAACATGCATGTCCGGAACATGAATCTGTGGCGCGTCGAGACCGATCTTCGCCACGCCGTCGAACGAAATGAATTTGAGGTGCTCTACCAACCGATAGTCGAGCTATCAACTGGCCGCGTCGATGAATTTGTGGCGTTGATACGTTGGAGGCACCCGGTCGTCCATGGTCTCGTCGGACCCGACGAATTCGTAAGTGTGGCCGAGGAAACCGGCCTGATAATCCAGATCGGGAAATGGATCCTCGAAGAATCTTGCCGTCAGACCGCCGAGTGGCAGCGGCGGTTTGGCTTGCCCTTGTCGATCAGCGTCAATTTATCGCCAAAACAATTGATTTATCCCAATCTGACCTCACAGGTACGGGACGTTCTATTTGAAACCGGTCTCGACGCCAGCCAATTAAAACTCGAAGTAACCGAAAGCACTGTAATGGAGCACAGCGAAAAATCGCTAAAGGTTTTGTCCGACCTTGACGGGCTCGGCGTTGAACTTTCGACGGATGATTTCGGTACGGGCTTTTCGTCTCTGAGCTATCTACAGCGTTTCCCGTTCGAACGGCTAAAGACTGACCGTTCATTCATCAACATAATGGACAAAGATGAAAAGAGCGGTGCCAACGTCAAAACGATCCTGATGCTCGGCGAAAACTTGCGGTTAGAGGTTGTCGCCGAAGGCATCGAAACGGTTTCGCAACTCGAAAAGTTAAGATCGGTCGGCTGAACCATGGGCCAAGGCTACCTTTTCTCACGACCCATTGACCGAGAATTCGCCGAAGAATTCCTCGCGGGCGGCGCCAATGTTTTCGCCGACAATCCCGCGCTCGAATTTAGAAACCCGGCGCCGATGATCGAGGTCTCGGACGTGCAGTAACCGTGAAACTGAAAGTGAGCCGATGAGAAAATGAGAAAGTGACGAGGTATTTGAGTGATTGGTAAGATAGTGCGGGCATAATGCTTAGTCACTTTCACTTTCGCACTTTTCCCCACTTTCTCACTTGCTCGCAACTCGCGGCTTCGCGTTTTTAACAAACTTGTCGAACCAAGTGACCATTTCGTAAAGCACATGTTCGGTCGATTCTCTGGCTGCGTATCCGTGTGCCTCGAGCGGCAGCATCACCAGCCGTGCGGTGCCTCCTAGTCCGCTCATCGCGGCAAAGAGCCGCTCGGATTGTATCGGAAACGTGCCTTGATTATTATCGGCTTCGCCGTGCGTCATCAGGAGTGGCTCGTTGATCTTGTCTGCGTAGAAAAAAGGCGAAACCTTGGTATAAACATCGGTAGCCTCCCAAAAATTACGGCGTTCGGATTGGAAACCGAAAGGTGTAAGCGTGCGATTGTAAGCTCCGCTTCGGGCAATGCCGGCACGGAATAGGTCGCTGTGAGCGAGCAGATTGACCGTCATAAATGCTCCGTAGCTGTGTCCGCCGACGCCGACGCGGTCGCGGTCGACGACGCCCATTTCGACGCCCTTATCAATGGCGGCCTGGGCGGAATCGACGATCTGCTTGACGAAAGTATCGTTCACGGTAAGTGGGTCGCCGACGATCGGCATCGTCGTATTGTCGAGTACGGCGTAGCCCTCAAGCAGGAAGAAAAGGTGCGAGTAGCCGCCGATCTGCGTAAAGCGATTGGTCGAACCAGAAACTTGTCCGGCTGTCGAGTTATCGGTAAATTCAAGCGGATAGGCCCAAACGACGGTAGGCAGACGTGTTCCCTGCTTGTAGCCCGGCGGCAGATAGAGCGTGAATGATAGATTGACCCCGTCGGCACGTTTATATTTGACCAATTGTTTTGTGATTCCGCGAAGCTGCGGTGCCGGATCTTTGAATCCCGTTAGCGGGCGATTCGCCATCATTGTGCATATTTTCCCCGAGGGGCAAACTTGGCGCAAATACAGATTTGGCGGCTCGGAAGGCGATTCTATGCGTGTGATAAACTGAAATCCCTCTTCGTCAACCATAGCAACAAACGACTCGTATTCTTCTTTTGACGAATGAAATATCTCTTCAGTCTTGAGCGTCTTAAGATTCATCCGCCGGAAAAACGGCCTGTCACCGTCCGGCGAAGCACCGGTTCCGGTCAGATATATCTCCTCGCCATTTTGGCGTATTACGTTAGACCCGTCGGGAAGTTGTTTAGTCACAGGAGTGCCAATATCGTTGTAGCGGTCGTTGGTATTCAGATCTGAGATCATTTTGACATTCGACGGATTGCGGTAATCGGTTGTGAATATCCGCCGGTGTTCGGTGTCGCGGTTATAGTCGAAAAACCACATCAGCCCGTCTTTCTCGCCAAAGATCCGCCCCTGATAACGCTGTTCGGTTTTTATAAGCTCACGAGGCTCAGTCGAAAAAGGTGCTGCTAGTGAAACGAGTTTATCGCGTGGAGTGATCTTTTTTCGCGGGTCGCCGCCGTC
>JBDSCV010000078.1:0-4168 GCA_039920905.1 Pyrinomonadaceae bacterium | reverse complement strand
TGTAGTTATGGGCAATGCAGATGCGACATTGCGGGTCGCGCATGTGACGAAACGCTTTGGCGATTTTACGGCGGTTGAGGATCTGAGTTTTGATGTGCGTGCGGGACGTGTGTTTGGGTTTCTCGGGCCGAACGGCGCGGGAAAAACGACGACTATTCGCATGATCGTAGGCATTACCGCTCCCGACGAAGGGACGATCGAGCTTTTTGGTGAGCGGATGTCGGCCTCGATGCAGGACCGGATCGGCTATCTGCCGGAGGAACGCGGGCTGTACAAGAAGATGAAGATCGTTGATCAGCTACGATATTTTGCCGCGCTAAAGGATGTGCCGCTCGCCGTGGCCGACAAACGCATCGACCAGTGGCTCGAACGGATGGACCTCTCCGAGTGGAAGAACAAGAAAACGACCGATCTTTCAAAGGGAATGCAGCAAAAGATACAGTTCATTTCGACTGTGCTTCACGACCCCGACCTGTTGATCCTCGACGAGCCTTTTTCGGGCCTCGATCCGATAAATGTTGAATTTATGATCGAGGTTCTGGCCGAATTTAAGACTCAGAACAAGACGATAATATTTTCGACGCACCTCATGGAAACCGCAGAACGCCTTTGCAATGATATTCTGTTGATAAATAAATCGAAAAAGGTCATCGGCGGCAGTTTGCGTGAGGTCAAGGCCAGCTACGGCAAGAATCTTTTTGCTTTACGGGCAGTCGGCGCCGAGGCCGTGTTGTCGGATAAAACTCTCGTTTTGAAAGCAGTCGAACATTCGGATGAGATGGAGATCGAACTGGCTGAAAACGGCGACTCTCAGACTCTGTTAAAAAGACTAATTGAAAGCGGAGCTGTTATCTCCAAGTTTGAGCGAGTTGAGCCGAGTTTAAATGATATTTTTATCGACCAGATCGGAGGCGTGAAATGAGAAAATTCCTCGCCGTAGTAAAACACGAATACATAAAGATCGTCTATAAGTGGACGTTTCTGCTCGGAACTCTGCTATTCCCTATTATCGGAGTGGGCTTTGCGATCGTTCCGGCGATCATCTTTTCTCTCAAGGGCGAGCCGACGCGGATCGTTGTTATCGATCCGGCCAACAAGATCGCCCCGCGTCTTAGAGAAAACCTTTCCGCCGGGCGGATCGCGGCACGGGAACGACAGGCGGCGCAGGCCCAGATGGGCGACCTGAATGCCTCACAGGAAGAGAAAATGAAACGCGGGGCCAACCAACTTGCGTCCGGCTTTACGTTTTTTGACTACAATAGCAAAGACAAGTCCGCTGATAACATGCGTCAGGAGCTGAACGCGATGGCGTCCGGGGACGAGATCGATGCATATCTGCTCATCCCTGCGGACATCAACGCCGACGACGCTCGATTCGAATTTCGTTCACGGAAAGCGGGTGATTTTGTAGCAAGCGATACGCTCAAGGACGCGCTCAACGAAGCCGTCCGTTCGCAGCGTCTCGCGGACGCAAATATCAGCGAGACTCTGTTACGCGACCTGAGTCAGAACGTGGATTTTGAGGCCAAGTCGATCAGCGAAAAAGGCGAGGAGAAGGACAGCGATATGCTCTTTATCGCGTCGCTCGTTATCGGGATGATGATCTATATTACGCTTACGATCTACGGCCAGGTCATTATGGGAGCGGTTGTCGAAGAAAAGGAAACACGGATCGCCGAGATACTTTTTTCGTCCGCCAGACCGTTCGAACTTATGTCTGGAAAGCTTGTCGGCGTTGGACTGGCCGGACTGACGCAGCTTGCGATATGGGTGGCTTCGCTGGTGGCGGTGATCGGCTTTTTGTCAATGCAGACCGATACGGCCCAGATATTCGCGTCCTTGCCAAATATCACGCCGCTGATGATCTTTTATTTCTTTATCTTTTTTATCGTCGGCTATTTTATTTACGCTTCGATCTACGCTCTCGTGGGTTCCATGGTGACGACCGTGCAGGAAGGCGGGCAGTTTGCCCTGCCGGTAATAATGCTTCTGGTCATTGGTTTTTATTTTTGCTTCGCTGTGATCCGCGATCCAGATTCGAATCTGTCGTTTTGGGTATCAATTGCCCCATTTTTTGCTCCGATGACGATGCCGGTGCGTATTTTGGCCGAGATGCCGCCTTTCTGGCAGATCGCTCTTTCCATCGTATTAAATGGCCTTACGATCGCCGGGCTTGTCTGGCTGGCCGCCCGTGTTTATCGAGTCGGAATGCTGATGTATGGTAAACGGGCGACGATTCCCGAGGTCTGGAAGTGGATAAGGCAAACGTGATAATGCGCCGTTTTGAATGCAAAATGCACAATTGGCGGAATGAGTTACTTAGTTTGTAGTTTATCGACATTTGTAGTAAAAACGTATATGTTCATTCCTAATTCATTGTCGATAGGAGGAGGAAAATATGTTTTCTGATATTACCGGATTGATTTTTCAACTGATTGTTGGACTGATCGTTGGCGTGATCGCGAGGCTCATTTTACCTGGGCGGGAAGCACTCCCGGCTGGAGCATTGGGCTGGCTTGTGACAGCAATTATAGGAATCGCGGGTGCTTTTGTCGGAACAATGGTTGCCCGCATCCTTCCATTTACGAGTGCAAATTACACCGCTGGCTGGATAATGTCTATTATCGGTGCCGTGCTTCTTTTGCTCATAGTGCGGATGATATTTGGACGGGGTGGAACGCCTAGTTAGAGCGTTTTATAGTGCAAATCATGAATCGATACGGATGGGGCTTGCTCTCTCCGTATTTTTTTATTCACTAATTTTCTGCTCCGGTAATTCCATCTTCACCAGTCCGTCGAACGCCACGTGATACGCCACGCCTTTGACCGGAGTGGTCATTTCCTCTTCGGTCTTTCCCTCGGAATTTGCAATTCCGACGCTTGCGAAATAGCACGTCGCGCCGTGATCTTTTGCAAGGCGAACCTGATGCCGGAAAACTTCCTCGCTTTCGATGCGGCCGCGTCCCGGATGCATTGCCGTCCGCACGACAAAGTAGCCGGTTTCGCCGTCACGGTTCGCAACGATTTGCGGATGCTCGGTGCGCTGGGCGTAAACGTCGGCCGATTGAACCGTCCATCCGGCTTCGATCAATTGCTTGTAAACGATCTCGACGCCAAAAGCATGGACATCCGACTCTTTCATCAATTCAGGTTCGGTCATTGCCAACTATTTTACTAGGATTCGCCACGGATTCACTAATGAAAATATTCGCGCATTAGTGGCTAAATTCTCATCCAGCCGCCGTGATATATTATTTCCAATGGACATCAACGATATCAAAGCCGCCCAAACCCGCATTGCCCCATATGTCAAACGAACGCCGCTCGAATACAGCGAATCTCTGAGCAAACGGCTCGGAAGAAATGTTTACGTCAAATATGAACTGTTTCAAAAGACCGGTGCTTTCAAGGCCCGGGGGGCTTTTAACAAGCTGCTGTTGATGTCGGACGCCGAACGCTCAAACGGCGTGGTCGCCGTCAGCGGCGGGAATCACGCGCAGGCGACCGCCTATGCGTCTCAAACACTCGGCGTCGATGCTGTCATTCTGATGCCACAAAACACACCGCAGGTTTATGTCGAAGCCACTCGCGGTTACGGCGCTACGGTCGAATTACTGCCGAGTATCGGTGCCGCCTTTGAGCGAATAAAAGACTACGAGGCCGAGGGCCGCGTGTTCGTCCATCCATTTGACGATCTACTGATCATGGCCGGGCAGGGAACCTTGGGGCTTGAGATATTAGAAGATGTGCCGGATGCGACCGACGTGGTCCTCAGCATCGGCGGCGGCGGTTTGGCGGGCGGTGTCGCCACGGCCGTAAAATCGCTAAGGCCTGATATAAAAGTATGGGGCGTCGAAACTGTTGGCGCCGATGCAATGACGCGGGCGATTGACGCCGGACATCCGGTCGAGATGGACGCGATCAAGTCGATCGCCAAAACGCTCGGTGCTCCTTATGTTTCGGACGCGACACTGGCTCTAACGCAAAAATATCTTGAATCGGTAACCGTCGTCACCGACGCCGAAGCCGTCGAGGCGATGATCTTCATTGCCGAACGGCTAAAGGTCATCACTGAACCTGCCGCCGCCGTGACGCTTGTTGCCGCCGAAAAACTGCTAGCGAATTTCACACCCGACAGCAAAATAGTATTGATATTCTGCGGCGGCAA
>JBDSCV010000077.1:0-2750 GCA_039920905.1 Pyrinomonadaceae bacterium | reverse complement strand
AGCGAAAAATAGAGCAATATTTGTCGAAATTTCTTGCGCGAAATTCGGGCACGCTCTAATATCTTGTAACTTAATGTCATTACTAGTCTTATCCTATATTATAAGATGTTTAACTAGTCTTGACCCTACTTTTTATGTATTATCTGGGACAGCCCCTTAGATTTTATGAGATTATGAGACTATCAAAAGGTTAAAACAAATCTTTTGAATCATTGCTCCAAGTACGGCCAAACGTATAGAGCACGGGGCAGTCCAACCATCTTATATCACTAGATTTACTGTACACCCGAAATTCGAAATGTGGATACGCATCCCCTAACCACTTCTTAATACCTTTTTTGACGATCTTCTTTACCAGAACCTGATATTGATCCTTATCCAAATACCCATCGGCCCTCAACCGCCAAAGGTTACGAAAATCACCGGGATTATAAATCTCGAAGACTAATTGCTCAAACCCATGCCCTTCAACGGTAATGAATGCATATGGATATTTGTAAGAGCGAAAGGACTTGTCTACTATTTTCCCATCAATAATTTCGGAAACAAAAGTTGAATCTGAAAAATAGAAAAACTCGCCTTCAATTTGTTTCAAATCGATGTCTTTGCCAGCATATTTTCCAATCGGTCGATCAATTTCCATGGCAATATAATTAATCCCTTATTTCAAAAAGTCACTAAACTCATCTTCGTTTAAAACCGTTACACCCAAAGTCTCAGCCTCCGCCAATTTTGAACCCGCGTCGCTTCCTGCCACAACAAAATCGGTATTTTTGCTGACGGATGATGAGACACGCCCGCCGCGTTCTTCGATCAATTTTGCGGCTATGTCACGGGTGAAGTTTTCCAGTTTCCCGGTGAGCACAAATGTTTTGCCAACGAAGCGTTCGTCGAGATTTGCGGTGCTCGCGGCATCGACCTCGGTTTTCACGCCGGCGGCTTTTAGCCGTTCGATCAGATCTATATTTCCAAGGTGCCGAAACCAATCATGTACACTCTCCGCAACCGAAAGGCCGATCTCGTGAATGTCGTCCAGTTCCTCGACCGAAGCCGACGCAAGTTTGTCGATGCTTCGATAATGATTCGCCAAAATCTTCGCGTAGCGTTCTCCGACGTGGCGGATGTCTATTCCATAAAGCAGCCGTTGAAGTCCGCGTTCTTTACTCGCTTCGATCTCTTCGATCAACTTTGTCGCGGATTTTTCGGCTTTGCGTTCGAGATTAGAGATGTCTTCGGACCGCAGCGAATACAGACCTGCAACATCATTGACCATTCCGTTATCGACCAGCATTTCGACCAGCACATCGCCCAGCCCCTCGATATCCATTGCCTTTCGCGATGCGAAAAATCCGATTCGTCCTTTTATCTTCGCCGGACAGACCGGATTCGTGCAGCGGCGAACCGCTTCACCTTCGGGCCTCACGGCATCGAAACCGCACGCCGGGCAAATTTCCGGAAACTCAAAATCCTGTTCGCTGCCGTCGCGTTTCGAATCGACAACGCTAAGCACCTGCGGAATGATCTCGCCGCTTTTTTCGATCATGACCCAATCGCCGATCTTCAGTTCAAGCCGTTTAATTTCATCTTCATTATGCAGCGAAGCCCGGGCTACCGTCGTACCCGCAAGGAGGATCGGTTCCAAATTCGCGACCGGTGTAAGAGCCCCCGTTCGCCCGACCTGAATGCCGATCGAAAGCAGTTTCGTCATCGATTGCCTGGCCGGATATTTATACGCGATAGCCCATCTGGGAGCCTTTGTCGTCGCCCCGAATTCCTCCTGCAATGCCGTCGAATTGACCTTCACCACAACGCCGTCGATCTCGTAATCGAGTCCGTCACGAATCGTTTCCATTTCTGCGATAAAGGCTGAGAGTTCGTTAAAATCAGCACATAAGCGATGATGCGGATTGACATTAAACCCGTTGCGTTTGCACCATTCAAAAACCTCCAGATGTGTCGCAAACATCTTTGCACTTCCGGTAAAAGCGTCATACGGGAACATATCGAGCCGCCGAGAAGCAACCACCGCCGAATCGAGCATCCTGAGCGTTCCCGAAGCGCAATTGCGCGGATTTGCAAACCTCTTTTCGCCCTGCATTTCTAGTTCATCATTGATCTTTTTAAATTGCGAACGCGAAAGAAACACTTCACCACGAACTTCGGCGTGTTCCGGTGCGTCCGCCTTTAATCTCAGCGGAATTGTCCTGATCGTTTTTACGTTTTGCGTAACCTCATCGCCTGTTTGCCCGTCTCCACGCGTCGCACCGGTCGCCAAAATACCGTTTTCATAGTGCAGTGAAACGCTCAGTCCGTCGATCTTTAGCTCAGCGACATATTCCAGCTTTCGTCCCTCGGCAAGCTTTTCACACCGCTCGGTAAACGCTTTCAGTTCGCCCAAATTATAGGAATTATCGAGCGACATCAGAGCAACCGTATGCGTGAACGGCTTCAAACTCGACGCCTTGCCTCCGACACGCTGCGTCGGGCTGTCGGGCGTGATCAGCTCAGGATGCTCAGTCTCAAGACCCTTGAGCCGTTCGAGAAGTTGGTCAAATTCGTAGTCCGATATCTCTGGCGAGTCCTGCTGATAATACAGGTCGCTGTGCCGCCCGATCTCAGCCTTTATTTCTTCAATTTCTTCGACGCTATTCACTTAACTTTAATGAAAGGACGAGTCGCAAACCCTTATCAACCTGTACAACCAAGTTGGGGAAGTGTGCCGAGCAATTCCAAAAGGTGGCTCTTATCGA
>JBDSCV010000076.1:0-1656 GCA_039920905.1 Pyrinomonadaceae bacterium | reverse complement strand
CGCCACGGCAATATTTCGCCGTCAAGAACCGTGCCGTTTGGCAATTCGCGGGCGGCTTGTTCGATCTCGGGAAAGCGTTCGGTTATCAACTCTTCACCTCGCGACCAGATAAAAACTTCCTCTTGGCGCTTTATTATCTGCGCGCGAATGCCGTCCCATTTCCATTCGGCCTGCCATTCAGAGACCGGGCCAAGGTCAACGGCCGCAACATCGAGTTGGTGAGCAAGATGAAAGGGAAACGGTCTGGCGATGGGCGTCTCATCGGAGTCAAGCTGCGGATCGAGCAACTCGCGAAAAAAATTCGAGCTCGGCGTCCATTCTCCCATCAGCCGGTGAGCGAGAATGTCGGTCGGCAATTCGGAAAGCTGCGAAAGGGCACGGGTTACCAGCAATTGCGAAACACCGACCCGAAAGGCTCCGGTTATCAGTTTGTTATAGACAAGACGCTGCGAATAATTCATTCGCGCCCAAGCATCCGTTACAGCCGCTTTTTGTATCGCTTCCGCGGCAGTTCGCAGCGGCAGTAGTTTGTCCTCGACCAGAGTGTGAAGAGGTGCTTCATCAAACTCAGCGTTATTTGGCAGCAGAAGGGCCATCGTTTCGGCGCTGTCACCAACGGAGTCCCTACATTCCAAGAATAGCCATTCCGGTATGCCCGAAAGTTCGAGCGACCATTCACGCAGCTTTTTTGACGGGACGATCTGCCTCGGCTTGCGCCCCGACAAAAAATACAGAGCCCAGGCGGAATCGTGTGCATCCGCCCGCTCAAAATAGAATCGCATCAGCTCGACCTTTTCGTTTATCTTATTTGTCTGATCGAGTTCGACGTAAAGTTCGGTAAAAAGCTTCATAGTTACGGGCGGGCTTCTGCATCTGTATTTTCGTAGACATCATCGCCGACAAATTTCGTCTTGAGCGGTACGGCGTTCATACCATTTTCATTGAGCCAGCGCACGAACTCCTCTGACGATCCATGTGTAACCAAGATGGTCTCAGCCTCGGCGGAGGCTATCGCCGTCTGCAACTCGGGCCAGTCCGCGTGGTCGCTGAGCACAAAGCCCCGGTCGACCGAGCGCTGCCGCCGCGCCCCTCGAACCATCATCCAACCCGATGCAAAGGCAGTGGAAACGCTACCAAAACGGCGCATCCACGTCGGGATCGTCTGTGCCGACGGGGGAGCGACGATCAGCGAGCCGGTAAAATCCTTTTTGTTTGTAACGTTTCCAATATAAGTTGTTTGGGGAAGGTCGATGCCTTCGTCCCGATATGCTTGGGTCAGGCGTTCGACCGATCCATGCGTAAAGATCGGCCCGATCGAGCGGTCCACGCCGTTCAAGATTCGCTGTGCCTTGCCGAGCGAGTAAGCAAAGATGAGCGAAGCTTTGCCGCGTTCCTGATTGCGGCGCCACCAATTGCTGATCTCGCCGAAAACCTGCTCGGGCGGCGGCCAGCGATAGATCGGAAGCCCGAATGTGGCCTCCGTAATAAAATAATTGCACTTTACGGGCTCAAACGCGGCGCATGTGGCATCCGGCGTCAGTTTATAATCACCCGAGACGACCCAAATTTCGCCTTTATATTCAATGCGTACCTGCGCCGAACCAAGGATATGACCGGCGGGATGAAACGAAACCTTGACGCCGTTAATATCCTGTA
>JBDSCV010000075.1:0-3837 GCA_039920905.1 Pyrinomonadaceae bacterium | reverse complement strand
AAATGTGTAAGGCGGTGAACCGCAGGTATGATCGATAGATCAATAGTGTTACGGGCGTGATTGGCGAAGGTGCGAATGCCGCGTTCACAGAGAATAACGTCATAATTGCCCTCGGCCATTATATATTCGGCGGCAAGCAGCAGTTCATCAAGCGTGGCCGACAGGCCGCGTTTTAACAGCACCGGTTTTCGTGTCTTGCCAACATAGCGCAGGAGCGAAAAATTCTGCATATTTCGGGCGCCGATCTGGATGCAGTCGCCGTATTTTTCGACCGCATCGACGCCGTGTTCGTCCATGGCTTCGGTCACAATGTTCAGATCAAATTGATCCCGAATCTCGGCCAGCATCTTCAGACCTTCCTCACCCAATCCCTGAAAAGCATACGGCGAAGTTCGAGGTTTATAAGCACCGCCGCGGAAAAAGCGAGCTCCGCTTTTTGCGACAGTTTGGGCGGTTGTAAAGAGCTGGTCGCGATTTTCGATGGCACACGGCCCCGCAATAATGGCGAGTTCACTGCCGCCAATCGTTGTGTTTCCGACCTTAATGACGGATTTCTCAGGCCGCAGATCCTTTGAGATCAGCTTATAGGGCTTTGTGACGCGGATAGCATCGGCGACACCCGGAAGATTCTCAAAATGGGCAGGATCAATCGCTCCGCTGTTGCCCGTGACGCCGATTGCCGTTCGGTTTTCACCGGGCAAAGTATGGCCGCGAAAGCCGAGAGTTTCGATAACATGAAGTACTTTTTCGACATCCGACGCCATAGCGTCAGATTTCATTACGATCAACATATATGAATAAACCCCAGTGGGTGCAAAACTCTAACTCTAGTTTTTAGCACCGCTTTTTGCAAATTACGGCAATAATTGCCGGACAAGCTTTTCTACATCCGCCACAGCCGTGGCTTCCGTTTCCGCCTTCTCAATTTCAGCCACAATTGCAGAGCCCACGACGGCCGCGTCCGCATATCGCCAAACATCGGCAATCTGGCCGGCAGTTGAAATGCCAAAACCGACGGCAATCGGCAGATCAGTAAATTGCCTCGCTCTATTGACCAGCTTTTCCGCGGAATCGCTCGTTGTTTTCTGTGTACCGGTCACACCGGCCCGTGATACGGCGTAGATAAATCCTCGGGCACTTTCGCAAATTAGATTGAGACGTTCATCGGTTGTTGTCGGAGCGATCAGTGAGATCAAATCTATATCTTTAAGGGCAAAAGTCGCCGACAGTTTCGCCGCTTCGTCCTCGATGACATCTGTCAATAAAACGCCGTCGATGCCGGCGTTAGCCGCCGCCATCTGAAAGTTTTCAAGACCGAAACGCAATATCGGGTTGAAGTAGCTAAACAAAACCAGCGCAACTTCGCTGTGTTTTCTAAACTCGGCCGCCAGGTGCAAGACATCGCGCAACGTCGTTCCATTTTCCAATGCCCGCTGCGATGAACGCTGGATCGTCGGGCCGTCAGCCATCGGGTCGCTGAACGGAACACCGAGCTCGATCACGTCCGCACCAAGATCGGCTAGTTTCAAAACGATAGCGAGGGAAGTCTCAAGATCTGGATCACCTGCGGTGACGAAGGGAATAAAACCTTTCAGTCCAGCTTGTTTGTTCGCGAGAAATCGTTGGCTTATACGGCTCATAATTCTTGCACACTCGCTACCGGTCGTGTTCCTGCCCCTAGCTCTTTCTGAACTGTATTAATATCTTTGTCGCCGCGTCCCGAAAGATTGACGATCATGATCTGATCGCGACTCATTTCGGGTGCGATTTTGATGGCGTGGGCGATGGCGTGGGAAGATTCGAGAGCGGGCATGATGCCTTCGGTCTCAGACAACATTTTGAATGCGGCCAGAGCCTCGTCATCATTGGCCGAGGCATATTCAACACGCTTCAGATCGTGCAAATATGCATGTTCTGGGCCGATCGACGCATAGTCGAGACCCGCAGAAACAGAATGCGTCAAAGCGATTTGTCCATCAGCGTCCTGCAAGAGATAGCTTTTCGTACCTTGCAATACGCCGACATCGCCGCCGGTCATAAATCTTGCCGCGTGTTCACCGAGCGTGTCAGAGCGGCCACCGGCTTCGACACTGACCATTCGGACGTCGTCGTTCAAAAATGGATGAAACAATCCGATCGAATTCGATCCGCCGCCGACACATGCGACCAAAACGCCGGGCAAACGGCCCTCTTTTTCAATAATCTGTTCGCGGGCCTCACGACCAATGACGCTCTGAAAATCGCGGACCATCAGGGGATACGGATGCGGCCCAAGCGCCGATCCAAGCAGATAATAGGTCGTATCGACATTCGTCACCCAATCGCGAAGCGCTTCGTTGATCGCATCTTTTAACGTTCGCGAACCGGAATCTACCCCACGGACCTCGGCCCCGAGCAGACGCATCCGAAACACATTCACTTCCTGCCGCCGCATATCCTCGGTGCCCATATAAACTACGCATTCGAGGCCAAAAAGCGCACAAACGGTTGCCGTCGCCACGCCGTGTTGTCCCGCTCCGGTCTCGGCGATGATCCGCTTTTTCCCCATTTGCCGGGCCAGGAGGATCTGTCCAATACAATTATTTATCTTGTGAGCACCGGTGTGGTTAAGGTCCTCGCGTTTGAGATAGATCTTTGCTCCGCCAAACGTTTCGGTCAGCCGTTTAGCAAAATATAGCGGACTTGGGCGTCCGACATAGTTTTGCAGCAGATCGCGAAACTCCGCTTGAAAATCAGGGTCATCACGGATAGTAAAATAGCCGTTTGTCAGTTCATCCAGCGGAGCAACCAGCGTCTCCGGCACAAACCGCCCGCCGTATTCCCCCCAATAGCCGTTTTCGTCTGGCTCGTAGTTCATAGTGCTTTCTTGACGACTTTGATAAACGCCGCGACTTTTTCCGGGTCTTTTTTGCCCGGCGACGATTCAACACCGCTCGCTACATCGACCGCATAGGGACGCACGGTATGAATCGCCATTGCGACATTTTCGGGGGTTAGTCCGCCCGCAAGATATACGCACGGAACCATTGTCCAGATTTCGATTGCTCTCTCCCAGTTAGCCTTAATGCCGCTCCCGCCATATTCGTTGTTAGAGAAACTGTCCACGAGAATGGCATGAGCATCATAAGCCACGGCATCCTTCACGTCGGCGTACGATCGAGGGCGAACAGCTTTAATTATCATCAAGTCAGAATTCACGATCAGATCGATCACATAACCGTAATCTTCGTCTCCGTGGAGTTGGATCGCATCGAGTTTCGCAATGCTAACAATCTCAAGAATCCGTTCCTGACTTTCGTTTACGAACACTCCGACCTTGATGACATCAGCGGTAAGTTTTTCAATAATTTCGCGAGCATCTTCGGGCGAAATATAGCGCGGGCTTTTTTCATAGAAATTAAATCCAAGTTCGTCGGTACCGCACTCGACAGCGTGTTGAGCATCTGCGAGGTTCGTGATCCCACATATTTTTACTCTTGCACCGTGATATGGGATGCCTTTGCCCACAAAATTCTCAACCTTTTCATCCTTTAGTCTTGTTGCCAGATACCAAACCACAAATATATTCAAAGCTAGGATCGCGATCCGAACCCATGTAAACCGCTCGTACAGCTCATACAATTCAAACGGAATAAACAACGCCGTCGCAAATGCCGTCAGGTATTCGGCCCAGCGTTTTTGGAGCCACAGGCCGATGCCTTCGGTGAAGAGCAGGGCCGCGTAGATGAATGCACCTATGCTGAACATGACGAGCTGTTTATTGCCCACGCCCGACAGACGTTCGAGGCCCGATTGGACATATCTGTTCGCCGTATCGATGCCATGGCGTGTGACGAA
>JBDSCV010000074.1:0-5740 GCA_039920905.1 Pyrinomonadaceae bacterium | reverse complement strand
CTTTTTTCCTGTTTCGATAACTTCAACGACGGCGGACTTTAGGTTGGAAATATCTATTGAGCAAACACTACACAACCGGCGACGTTGTTGACGTTCGCATCGAAAAGATCGTGCCGCGCGGCTTCGGGCTTGCGTTCGCCGAAAACCTCACAATTCTTGTCCCGCTGACCGCTCCCGGCGACGTTTTGCGGGTTCGGATACGTGAGATAAAAAAACGGATGGCGTTTGCCGGGATCGTTGAGATCAAGCAGTCCGGGCCAAGAAGGATCGCGCCACCGTGCGAATATTTCGGCACCTGCGGTGGCTGCGACTTTCAGCAAATGAGCTATGCGGCCCAGCTCGACGCTAAAGTCGGACTCGTCCGCGACTGCCTGCACCGCATCGGCAAAATCGAATACGAAGAAGATATTTCGATAATTCCGAGTCCAAATGAATTTGGATACCGGTCGCGTGCTCGCTGGCACCTTGATCGCGAAAAAAAAACGATTGGTTATTTTCGCCGCGATTCGCACGATGTGATCGACATCCATTCGTGCCCGATCCTGACGCCCGGTTTACAGTCCACACTCGAATACATCCGCGAGAGCATGAATTGGGACGCGATCTGGAACGACCGTGCCGAGATGGAAGCCGCGACCGGCGAAGAGGGCCGCGTGTCTATCTACTCGGCTGACATGGCCGAGCCGACCGCCGAGCTTTCTTTCGCCGTGAATGGCGACACTTACGAATTCTCAGCGGAAACATTCTTTCAGGCAAATAAATTTTTGATCCCGGAATTGATCGAAGCGGCGATTGGCGACGCTGGGGGTGATGCAGCATTTGACCTGTATTGCGGCGTCGGATTATTCACCCTTCCGATGGCGCGACGGTTTGCAAAGGTCGTCGGTGTCGAGGAAAGCTCGACGGCGGTGGAATTCGCGCAAAAGAATATCGATAATGCCCGGCTTTCAAATGTAAAACTGGTAAACAAAAGTGTCGGTAAATTTCTGGCCGAGAACCAGAAAAAGAGACTCGATCTTATCCTGATTGATCCGCCGCGGAGCGGTACAGAAAAACAAACAATCGTGGCGATTACAAAGCTCAAACCGGCTCAAATATCTTACGTTTCGTGTGAGCCATCCATCCTGGCCCGCGACCTGCGCATTTTGCTTGACGCCGGATATTCGATCGAAAAGATTACCGCCCTTGATCTTTTCCCGCAAACGCATCATGTCGAAACGCTGGTCCGGCTGAAGATAAGAACTTAAACGCAGAGCTCGCCAAGCACGCAGAGGAGCCAATTGACATTACCCTAGCTCTGCGTCCTCCGCGATCTCCGCGTTTAAATCTTTGACAGAACCCAAAACCCGAAATTTTCGTTTACAATAATTAGTATGCCAAGAAAGAAACCTGATTCAGAAGAGCCATCGTCCGCCGTCACCAAGAGCACGTCCGTTACCTGCCGATTTTGTACTCAGAAGAACGCCGTCAAGAGCGATTATAAAAACCGCGACGCAAACTGCGGACGCTGCAAATTGCCGCTCTCGAATGAGCCGCACAAGGTTTTTAAGGATCTGCACAAAAACGACTATATTCACCCCGCGGATGCTGCGGCTATGAAGGCCCTGAAAGCTATCCCGGGCGTTGATTCGGCATTGAAAAAGCTGCTCGCGTGGACGGGCGAATCGGCCATTCGGGTCTCGTTTATGGCGAGTGCCGTCAAGGTGACGCCAAAACAGTGCCCCGATCTTTATGCCAAGCTCGAGATAGCCTGCGGTACTTTGGGGGTCGAGATGCCGGATCTTTACGTCCAGCAGAATCCAATCGTCAACGCCTTTACCGGCGGCGTCGAAAAGCCGATCATTGTGCTCCACTCGGCCCTCGTTGAGCGGCTCAATGACGAGGAAACGCTCGCCGTCATCGCCCACGAGGTCGGCCACATTCACTCCGAACATGTTCTTTATCTAACCGCCGCACGGCTTATCGAATTTCTGCTCAACCGTTCGGTCGCTGCCCTTATACCAGGCTCCGAGATCATCAAACTCATCGTCTCGCTTGGCATCGCGAGCGCTTTGCTCGCCTGGTCGCGGCGGGCCGAACTCTCGTGCGACCGTGCTGCGCTGCTCGTAATGCAGGACCCGCACGTCATCGGCCGGACGATGATGAAGCTCGCCGGCGGCACATTTGCCTCAAAAATCGACTACGAACTATTCCTCGAACAGGGACGCGAATTCAAAAAGAATTACGACGCCAGCCGCCTCGACCGTTTCTGGGCCGACGTGATGAACTCCGGCCTCTCCCACCCTTTCCCGATCTGGCGCGTCGCCGAAATCCTCGAATGGGTCGAAACCGGGCAGTATCAGGATTTGATGGATAAGAAGTGATCGCACGAAAGCCTGTTTTTCATCATGAATTTCTTGACTTATCGTAATTGATAGGTTATCAATGTTAATAATGTGGCGCATACTTGAGTACAGGGAAATAACTAAGACCTGCAAGAAGCTGCCGCGTGCGGTTGTTAAGAAATACGAATTGTGGAAAGACATCATGTTTCGTCACGGGCCAGAGAAGCTAAAGGAATTTCCTGGATTCCACGACGAAAAACTAAAAGGCGAGCGAACCGGTCAACAATCGTCCCGATTGAGTCTGCAATTCCGTGTTATTTACTCGGTGGAACGCCAAAAGGTCACAGTTTACGTTTTGGAGATCACGCCCCATAAATATTAGGAGGATTATGAGCACGACAACAACAAGCGAATTTGTTCCGGCAGAATCTCATTCGGACGTTTCGACCGGTGAGATCATCCAGATGCTGCGCGAACTGAAAGGTTGGACCCAGGAAACTCTCGCGGAACTATCGGGCATTAGCGCAACTAACATCAGTCTTCTCGAAAATGGGCGGGTTGACATTGGCAAGAAACGGGCCGAGTATCTGGCCCGCGCATTCGGTATTCATCCGGCTATTATTATGTTTCCTGAATACGAAGCGCTTGAGATCAAACGGGCTGCTTAAAAGGTATATATGATCAGAATCCCGAAAAACCGACCGTCAACCCATCCAGGCGAGATGCTTCGGGAGGAGTTTTTGATACCGCTAGGACTTTCGCAAAAGGCATTGGCCGACGCGATTCGCGTCCCGTTTCAGCGGGTAAATGAGATCGTTTCAGGCAAGCGTGGCCTGACGCCGAATACTGCGCTTCGCCTCGCAAAATTCTTCGGCATGTCCGCCGGATTTTGGCTAAATCTCCAAATGGTTTGCGACCTCCAGCGAGCCGAGAAAAAAGAATTCGCTGTGTTAGAGAGCATCAAGACAGTAAAACCAAATCTGATGAAATTATCACGGTGATTTTTAAGACCGGTCAATACGCCGACTACTGATGGCGAAGGAGTAGGCCGTTGAAATGAAAGGAGATGGAATGAGAGTTTTATATATAGGCGTATTTCTTTTCGTTGGTTTGTTTTCGGTCGTGAGCAATTTTGCGCAGGGGGCCGAGCAGAGCGGGATGATAAAAACGGCGAACGGCATTCTGGTTGTGTGGAATGAACCCGGAAATTATTACACCATCGAGATTAAAGGCGAAAAAATCTTACCCGTCGAGGGCCATTCACTATGGTTTACCGTTGACGGAAAATTTTTCCAGATCGTCACCGCTATGAAAAAAGAGATCTCGGTTGACTTAAATAAAAAGGATCTCGACGACAAAGCTATCCTAACCGCTCATCGCGACTGGGAATCTGACTACATCTCGAAAACTATAACCGCAAAGATAAAAGTTGATTCAGCGTGGCTCAAGCTTTCCAACGGTATGGATGCACTTGCTTGGAGCTATGAGATGCCGCATGTTGCCGAAAAACAGACGGCGAGAATCCAGCTTTACCTTTCCGTCTCGAAACGTGACCGAGTATTTGCGCTTAACAGCGTGGTCGAGGTTGAGAACAACGAAAAGGCAATCCGGCAGTTCTTGGTAGACACAATGAATACGCTAAAACCAAGTGACAAACCACTCAGCCTGGAAAAAGTGCGGGAACAGATATTAAAGACCGATTAGTCGAAAGCCTTTGGCGGGTCACCCTCAAAACCTTCGAAAACCCTTCACGGTTTCGGGAAAAACGAAGTCGTGGCTGTTCTACCTTTCCTTCAGCCATCCGGTGCGTGGGCTTTGCGTGGCACAGGCGGTCAGATTAAGGTCGAGAATGAGGACGCTGTCCTCGATCTCGGCGTTTAGAAACCTGATCGTGTACCCAAGCGTGATCGGGTAAGCTTTTGGAAATGCCAAAGCTCTGACCACACGATTGCCGCTCGCTCCACGTTTTACGAGCGGAAAAGCATTCGGCATGATAGCGCTTACCGGTCTCAGCCCGATGGTTAACCTATCCTCGTCATAAAAAGACCGCAAAGTACGATCAAGAGATTCTTCATGCCCTATAATACAGCTTATGCTTATCGTCCACACCACAACATCAACCACCGAAGAGGCCGAGACCCTTGCTGCGAAGATCGTCGAAGCCCGGCTCGGCGCGTGTGTCCAGATCTTGCCGCAAATGACGTCTGTTTATATTTGGAAAGGGAAACTGCAAAGGGAAAGCGAGCATCTGCTTCTGATCAAGACCCTGCCCGAAAAATTCGATGAGCTATCGGCCTTTATCACAGCAAACCACAGCTACAACGTGCCTGAGATCGTCGCCATCGACGCCGGACGGGTGTCGGAACCTTACCTTTCCTGGATGAAAGGCGTTTTGAGTTAAAAGTGAAAAACTAAAAGTTAAAAGTATTAAGAGAAAGAAGAAATTCTTAACTTTTCACTTTTAGTTATTAGTTTTTAGCTATTTCCCGTTGTCTATCCCCGCATTACACGTCCTGACGATAAAATCGACCGCGTCTTTTGGCGAATCGGTGAGGTGGATGAGGCCGAGGTCTTCGGTGTTGATCATCTTTTCGTTGAGCATCGTCGTGGTCAGCCATTGCAGCAGACCTTGCCAATAGTGTGAACCAAAAAGCACGACGGGAAAATTGCGTATCTTACGCGTCTGGATCAGGGTCAGCGCCTCAAAAAGCTCGTCCATCGTGCCAAATCCTCCGGGAAAAATGACATAGGCGTTGCTGTATTTTATAAACATCGTCTTGCGGACCATAAAATACTTAAACGTCAGTGTTTTCGTTAGATACGGGTTGGCCGCCTGTTCAAACGGCAGTTCGATATTGCAGCCGACCGATATTGCCCCGGCGTCATGTGCACCTTGATTTGCCGCCTGCATAATGCCGGGGCCGCCGCCGGTAATGATTTCGAAACCGGCCGCACCGAGCAGGTAACCAGTTTCGTGGGCCGCCTTATACATCGGATCCTCGGTCGCGGTGCGGGCCGAGCCAAAAATGGAAACGCCCTGGGTGATCGTCGCCAATTCGTCAAATCCATTGACAAATTCACCCATGATACGAAATACGCGCCACGAGTCAGAGGTTTGATAAACATCTTCGGGCGACGGCGAACGCAGCAGGATTTCGTCATCGGTCAGATGCCAATAGCCCGGAGCAGCTTCGAGTTCTTTCGCTTCGGCGACCGTTTTCGGGACGTCGGGCTTTGTTTTGGGAACTTTTGTTCGTGGTTTGGTAGATTTCATAAAAAGTCTAGGAAGTCTCGAAAGTATGGGAAGTCTAGGAAGTCTAGGAAGCCTGGAAAGTTTGGGAGGTCTGGGAATGCGTGAACGGAAAGACTTCCAAGACTTCCTTCACTTTCCAGACTTCCTAGACTTCTTTTCAGAT
>JBDSCV010000073.1:0-5795 GCA_039920905.1 Pyrinomonadaceae bacterium | reverse complement strand
CGCGACGGTTGGCGAATGGAGATGATGACGCCGGAGCGGCAACTTGTCGCAGCGTTCTTTTTGGGCGGCGAGACGATACTTGTTTCGTATCCGACCGACGGGATGACGCACGAGCAAAAGATGATGTCGATGCGCGGCAACAACCCGCATTTCGCACGCGCCGTGACGCATCACGAGCTTATTCCGGGCCATCATTTACAAGGCTTTATGGCCCGGCGTCACCGTACGTATCGCGGTGATTTTCGCACGCCTTTTAATACCGAAGGCTGGGCGTTATATTGGGAGTTTCTGTTGTGGGATCGCGGCTTTGTAAAGACGCCTGAGGACAAGATCGGTGCGTTATTTTGGCGCTCACATCGCGCGGCGAGGATCATTTTTAGCTTGAATTTTCACCTCGGCAACTGGACGCCCGAGCAGTGCGTCGATCTGCTCGTAAACAAGGTGGGCCACGAACGGGATAATGCTCTAGGCGAAGTGCGGCGTTCGTTTTCGGGCGATTACGGGCCGCTGTATCAGATCGCTTATATGATGGGCGGGCTCCAGTTTTATCAGCTTCATCATGATATGGTCGATTCGAAAAAGATGACGGACAAGAAGTTTCACGACCGGGTTTTGCACGAAGGGCCGATACCGGTCGAAATGGTGCGCGCTATTTTGACTAATGGAAAATTGACTAAGAATTACAAGGCGAATTGGCGATTCTATAAGGGTCTTGCTAATTAAGATATCAAACGCAGAGACCGCTGAGTTCGCCGAGAAAGAGAAAAAGATTTGCCCGGGAGAGAATCATACACACTGCTTTTAATACGACATTTTAAGAAAAAACCTTCGTGGTTAGTTCTTATTTTCCGGCGAATTTTGCTCCGAGCAGCGAAACTGGGACAAAGATCAGCGTTGCCAAAGCCATGAACCAGACGGGCTGGCCGGGAAGCATCAGGAAATTTAGGATGCCGCCGACGGTCAGAATAACGCCGATCAGGATCGGCAGAGCCATGCCCGGACTTTCGCGGCGGCTCATGTTCTTTACTAAAAAACCGCCAGCAATTGACGCGAGAAAATAACCGATAAGCATGACCACATAGGCTTGAACGGGTCCGTTCGCCATATACTCGCGCAGCTTCGCCGCATCGCTCATCACTTCAGATGAAGGCGGTGCGATCTGGAGCGTATTGAGCATTTCAACGATCATCATGATCGCAAAAGCTACTATCAAAGCGACAACAACGGCCAAAATTTTTCGTCCCATATTTCGTTCTCCTTTGCTAAGTTTAAATTGTCTGGATGGTCATTTGTAAACCCAAACACCAAACCAAGTCAAGAACGCATCAAAAACAATTTGCAATTATTGGTCAATACGTGCATCATAGTCTCTGTTAATCCTACTCTCGCGTGCGACAACGACACGCGCTTCGTCTTTAACGGTTTATCGGATAAGTTTGAGAGCGGGCCCTGTTAAGTTAATTAGAAGTCACTCTCAGAGTTTTTTGAGTATCCGAGATCGTTAACCTTCGCACGAAGAGATTCCTTCGAAGACAACTCGATTCGACGCTTCTTTAGAATCCCGAAAAGGGAAAAGGTAAATAAAACAATGTCAATGAAATTATATGTAGGAAATCTTTCCTTCAACACATCAAATCAGGATCTTAATGACCTCTTTGGTGAAATCGGAACTGTCGAGTCGACAAACATCATCGAAGATCGTGAAACAGGACGCTCACGCGGATTTGCTTTCGTCGAAATGTCGTCGCAGGCAGAAGGCGAAGCAGCTATTTCGCAGCTTAACGGCAAAGAAGTCGATGGCCGCGAATTGAAGGTCAACGAAGCTAAACCGCAAGAAAAACGCGGTGGCTTTGGCGGCGGCGGTGGCGGCGGTAGTCGCGGCGGCCGTGGCGGCAGCGGTGGCGGCGGTGGTTATGGCGGCGGCGGCGGCTACGGCGGCGGCGGACGCTACTAATTAGCTAACGCTATTAAAGAAATTGAGGCTGTCTGAAACTTTCAGACAGCCTTTTTTTTATGCTGACTTTACCCCCGCTATCTGAAAATCAACAAATTGCCGAAAATATGTTAAAATGAGTTTATGACATACAGTCCGCTTGCAATCAAACGTCGTCAGGTTCTTGGCGATTTATACAACATGTGCGACAACGTAGAAATGGTGCCGGTCCATCTCGATAACGCCGATGGTGAAAAAATTGGCTACGTCGATGAAAGCCTTGGACATTACGCGGATGCGTATCTGTTTCATCTGCCCGAAGATGTCTGCAAAAAGCTCTCGACCGGGCATTACATCTACTCCTTTGATTACGATTACTCAGATCCCGATGCGACAGGACGTAACCGCCGCATCACGCTCAACTACATCTTCCTGACCGGCCGCAAAGTCCCCGACGCCGTCAGCCGCCACTCCAAAAAAGCTGCCGCCGCATTGGAAGCGTTAGGCGCTGAGGCTATTGCCGAAACAATCTAAAGAACTGTTAGAAGCCATAAAATGAGGAAAGTCTAAAATCTAAGGACTTCGTGTTACGATACTTCAAGAGGCTATTGGCGATGCCAGTCCACCCGAATGGATCTATCCACGCCGCAACTTAGCAGACGAGCAGTAAATAGAGCCGGTGCCTATCTGATTGCCTCGACTTCGACAGGCAGTGAATTCGAAGTATCGTTACAAATTGTTCAGGAGTGGAGATCATCCCATAATAATCCCCTTCAAATATTCAGAGAAATCTTAACCTACAGAGCTGAAACCATCCAGCTAACCGCTATAACGGCTGCGAGGCTCAAACGTTTCCCCTCGATTCTAAATAAACTTGTTCGAATTCCTACTCTTGGGCTTTCTGAAATGCAAGATATTGGTGGCTGTAGGGCGATTCTTAGGGATTTAACCTCAGTATACCGTCTCCGGGATATTTATCTAGAAACCGACGTTTCCAATTTAATCCGAACCGATAATTATATAGCTAGTCCAAAGGAAACTGGCTACCGTAGCCTACACCTTATTTACAAGTTTTTTACTGACTCCGAGGAATTACGTTCCCTAAACGGACGAAAAATCGAGATTCAAATCCGGACTCAAATTCAGCATGCATGGGCCACTAGTGTAGAAACAGCCTCGACGTTTTTGATGGAAGAGTTTAAGTCTGACGAGGGAGATACTAGATGGCTTAGGTTTTTTGCCTTGTCGAGTAGCGTGTTTGCGATTCGCGAGGGTTGTCCTATTGTGCCAGGTACGCCGGAAAATCAACAAGATCTTCTGTCTGAACTCAGGAGCCTTTGGCAAGGATTAAACGTAGAAGGTTTTTTGCGTGGATGTGGGGTTGTCGTTGACTCACTCGACGAACATCCCGACGATCACACTTTTCTAATCAGGTTCAATGTTCGTGAGGAAACTGCGACGATATAAGGCTTTTCTAGGAATCAATATGAAGCGGCAACCGTCGCCTACAATTTCGCTGAGCAACAAATCCTAGACAAGCCAGAAATTCAAGTAGCCTTGGTGAATGTTGATCGTGTCGAAAATCTTCGGGCGGCCTTTCCGAATTACCGTGCTGACACCGACGATTTCGTCTCAACTCTAGCTTGGATTGTTGATATTCCTATCCTAGACAGTGATCCGCTCGATCGATATCAGGAAGGAAAGATTGAAGGAGAACTCATTGAGTTTGAATACGACATAGACTCGTCGGAGTTTAAGTAATCCTATTCGATGAACTTTTTGAGCCGCATGAGTTCGTTGTAGATCGCGACCATTGCAAAAGTGTCAAGCTCGCAGTATTTCTCTAAATCGTCGAATATTTCAAATCGTTCATTGTCCGTCAAACCTAACCATGTTGCGGCGCGAAACCATTTTATTGTTGCGGTGAGGCCGTCGCCGATGCCGAGATCACTGTATTTTAGCTCAGGACAGAGAACAGGCAGAATCTTTTTGATGGAACTGCGGCCTTTGAAATCGGGATGGATATAGAGCTTGTCGGCGAAGATCTTCATCAGGTCGCAGGTTTTCGCGTTTACCTCTTCGAAGAACGTAGCGTATTCGGGAAACATCTCTGCCATCTCGGTGTTACGCGTTTTTTCGAACGCTTCGTACCAGACGATGACCGTGCCGATGCCGCCCACCATCGCATCTTTCAAATGCGCGGCCAACGCTCTCGGCGGATCGTCGTCACCGTGCGAGAGAAATTCTTTATGCACTAGCTCGCCGCCCGGCTTCTCTAGCGTGTGGAGCGAGTATTGGAAGCACATCTGTTGAAAAGGTTTAATGCCTTCGAATTGCGGAATGGCGTAGGCAAACGTCTCGTAATCGAGGAAATGAAGCGGGTATTCGAACGCGTCGAGGCGTTTAGCGATCTCATCGAGTTCGATGATAATCTCGCCGGATTTTGCCGCCGCAACCTGTATGGCCTGCTTTTTCGAGAGCGGGAAGCCTTCGGGAACATCCGTGATCGCGACTATGCCTTGCGCCAGTAATTCGCGGCGTTTATCATTCTTCAGGAAAGCAATATCAAAGACCGTATATTCTGGCAGGTATGGAAAATGCAGTTTGATAAAGCGGCAGTCGAGCTTATTATCCATGCAGTAATCGACCAGCGACGGCACCGGAACAATGGCGAGATAGGCGATGGCCTCGTCTGCTTGCCGTTCAGTTACCTCCATGCGTTCGGCGATGTTGCCCGTGACGTCAGTGATCGTGAAAAGCTGTTCGGGATCGATATGGCCGTGACGGACGTATTCGCCATTCAGCGTTATCACATAGCAATTTGGAACGACAAACCCAGAACGCTCGGCGGTCATCTTCTGAAACGCAACATCGTCGTAATGTTCGTCTTTGACCTTTGAGGCAGACTTTATCTCATAAATGTCTATGTCGCCCGTCACTTTGTCGGTCACGGCAATGTCGCTTCTGGCGTAGAGATCGGCGGTTTGGAACGCCCGCTCAAAATCGATAACAGTCGTTTCATTCGGCTGGAACTGGGCTAATTGCTTTACAAGCTGCTGGACGGCGTAACCCTGCTGGCGGAGATGTTCATATTCGAGTGTGTCAGGCTCAGCGACGAGAAGCGGCTGATGCACAGCCAGCCAGAATTCCTGCGGGCATTTTAGAAAATTGAGATATGCTGTTTTTGTGAGACGATATTCCATCTTTGGCTTTGGGCGCATTTTGGACGGGGCTCCTGTTCATGCTATTTTACGCCTGAACAGAAAAATATTCATTTCGAGGAATCAATAATGAGCAACACGGCGTCAATCTTTAGGATCTTTATACCGGTTACCGATTTTGATCGGGCTATAGCGTTTTATCAGCGATTATTCGATGATGAGGGCAGAGTCATCCATCGCGGGCGGCAGTATTTTGACTGCGGCCCGGTGATATTTGCGGTGATCGAAAATAACGGGGCGCCGATCGGCGATCATATTTATTTTTCGGTGCCGAATCTGGAAACCGTGTTTACCAGGGCCAAAGAACTAAATTGTCTCGAAGAAAACGATGTTCACGGTTCGCCATCGGGTGAGATCAATGTGCGGCCGTGGGGCGAGAGGTCGTTTTATGCTCGCGACCCGTTTGGCAACGGGCTTTGTTTTGTTGACGAGACGACGCTTTTCACCGGACTTTGATAAGCTAGTGTGATGCTGGTTTTGGGTATCGAAAGCTCGTGTGATGAGACGGCGGCGGCCGTTGTGCGTGACGGACGCCAGATAGTGTCATCGGTGATCGCTTCGCAGATCGAGATGCATCGTCCGTGGGGCGGCGTCGTGCCGGAGTTAGCATCGCGCGAGCATCTGGAAAAGATCGAGCCAAT
>JBDSCV010000072.1:0-19082 GCA_039920905.1 Pyrinomonadaceae bacterium | reverse complement strand
TCGCGGAGCCGAATCTGCCGTGCGATCTCATCGACCGCTTCCATATTAGTTCGCGTGATCGTGTCTTCTAAACGTGCATTGCCCTTACCGACAAATTTGCCGGTGTTCACGTCAATGGCGACGAGAGCTTCGGTCTGGTTAATTACAAGATAACCGCCGGATTTCAGCCAGACACGGGGTTTGAGTGCCTTGTCGATCTCTTCCTGCACACCGTAATAGTCGAGTATGGGCTCGTCCCGGGTGTAGAGTTTGATGCGTTTGACGAGACGCGGCTGGATGAGATTGATAAATTCGACCGTGCGTTGATATTCCTCTTCGCTGTCAATGCGGATCGCCGTAAAATCGTCCGCAAGTTGGTCACGGAGTATTCGCTGGACGAGATCGAGGTCCTGATGAACGAGCGCCGGAGATTTTTTCTTCTCTGAGCCTTTTTTGGAATCGGCCCACATCCGAGCCAGGTATTTCGCGTCGTTTCTCAAATCCTCTTCCAACACGCCAATACCGGCCGTGCGGACAATAAATCCGCCGGATGGAATTTCAACATCCTGCCGAATTTTCTGGATCAATGTACGCAGACGGCTCCGCTCACTAGCAGATTCAATCTTACGAGATACACCGAGATGCTCGATCGTCGGCATATAAACCAAATATCTGCCGGGCAAAGCGATGTGCGATGTGATCCGCGCTCCTTTTTTCGCTATCGGCTCTTTGGCTATCTGCACGAGAATTTCCTGGCCTTCTTTTAGAAGATCAGAGATCGTCGGCTGCGGCCCTCTATTGCCGCGGTCGTTGCGGTCATAGCGTTTGTTGTCACCGCTTGGGCGGTCTCCACCCGACCGGTTTCCAGTCGGACGATCCTCGCGGGGCCGGGAATCGCGCGAACGTTCGTCGCTAGGGCGGTCATCGTTAGGGCGGTTATCCGAGGGACGATCTCCCCGCGGACGATCATCGCTCGGGCGGTCTTCCGTGGGCCGATCTCCGCTTGGACGATCGTTTCGGCCCCGGGCGCCCCGTCTTCCGCGCGTTTCGCGGTTATCGCGACTGCGGGACCGGTCGTCGGTAGATTGTTCGCGAACTTTGGCCGGTTCTGTTTCCGGCTGGGTCTCTGGTTCATCCTGCGGTGTTTCCATTACCTCTTCGACGGTCTCCGGCGTTTCATCAGCAACGTCAAATGGAGCGTCTGTTATTTCTTGATTTTCAGCACCCTCTTCGCCACCCTCTTCAGGCTTCAATTTGCCGCTGCGCCGCCGGCCGCGCCCGCCGCGTCGTACGGCCATCTCTGCATTGCCGTCAGATTCTTTATGACTGGCCTCAGCGTCTTGCAGGTTATCGCGTTTAGTCGCTTTCTTTGTTTTTGGCTTTGAAAATTTACCTTTGGCCGCGGCTCGTTTTGCCGGGGCTTTGCGTTTAGCGGGAGCTTTTTCATCCGTATCCATTTCGGACTTTCCCTTTCGACCTCTGGTTGGTGCCGGCGTTTCTTCGTCTTCGTCCGCGATACGTTCAAAACCACCCGTCTCACCGCCGACCTCACCCATTAGAGATCCGACCTCGGCTTCAGCAGTACTTTCCATATCGAATTCGACAGCCCGGACGCGGTCGATAATCGCTTCCTGAACGTAGGCGTCCTTGAACATCTCGCCCGTGTCGTCATCACCGTCGCTGATGCGTTCAAAGCCCGAATTGTCGAATTCGATCTCGAATACCGGCGCCGCCTCAGGCTCGTTTCTGATCTCCTGCTCTTTATCATGCTTGCCGCGGCCGCGGCCACGCGCGGGGCGTTCAGGCCTTGCATCGAGCTGGAGCTCAGGTTCGTCGGATGCCGGATCGTCGTCTTCGCGGCCGGGTTCCCTTTCGCCAAGTGGCTCGACAATTTCCTGAGCGACATCCATCTGTTTCTCACGCTGGATTCGCGAACGGTCGATCTGGTCGTTGGCCTCGCGTTTGGCGTCCTCAGTTGAGCCTTTCTTACTCTTTTCCATGACGATACGCTCGATCTCTTCGTCTTCGTCAAAGAAGTCCGAGACGTACAAAAACGCATCGCGCTCGAGACCGATATCGACAAACGCCGACTGCATTCCGGGCAAAACGCGCATCACGCGGCCCTTATAAACGTTACCGGCGACGCCTGTGTTTTCCTCACCGCGTTCTATATAAAATTCCGTGACCTTACCATTATCTAAAATGGCGATCTTCTTTTCGCGTCCGTTGACGCTCACAATCATTTCTTTTGACATACAAAATTACTTCCTCAAAATTGGGTTCTAAAAATTGCCCGTGGGATTTGAGGACGAAGAGTCGGTCAGATGTACGGATCTATTACAGACTATGGCTCGGCCCGAGGTGAGCGATCGCGCGAGTTTTGGTTTTATAGCTTGGGTTTGGAATTGGTTTCCAAAAAGACAAGTATTGAATTTTGTTCACGCAGGAATCTCTCTTACGAAAAGCCAACGGCTTTTCCGATGCGGGGAGCACCAAATCTTGTGTTAAAAGATCGTGCTCGGACCCGAAATATTCTCGATCTTGGCAAGACTTTCGTCTTGTATAAAAATCCTCTGACGTCTGCTCTCTTCGTCGCGCATTTCAAATCGCTAACATGGCAAACACCGTCATTATAACCGAATGTAACCACTTAGTAAACATAAATCTCCTAATAGTTTATCTATGTTGGCAATCGCGGAGGCGGCGGATACAATTGATTCAACAGATTATGGAGATTTATTTTCAGCTTGTCTGCGATGCCGAATCGCTAAATACGGCTTGCGACGAGCTACATGGCGCTCCGTTTCTCGGCTTTGACGTGGAGACGACCGACCTCGATCCTTACAAAGGCGATTTGCGGCTCATCCAGCTTAGCTACGGCAAAAATACAAAGGTAATCGACCTCAAACCATTCCGCGAACGCGGCGATCTGCGAACTTCCGCTGAATTAGCACCGCTGCGCGAACTGCTGGCTTCGACCAAACAGACAAAGATCGCTCATAACGCAAAATTTGACACAAAATGGGTGCGTCACCATCTCGGGGCCGAGGTCGGCCGCGTTTATGACACATATCTGGCGAGCATTTTGATCTCGGCGGGCGAGGGCGAACGGCGGCATGGGCTCGCGGATGTGGTTCAATTCTTTCTTGGCAGAACGCTTGATAAGAGCGAGCAGGTGAGCAACTGGGCGGCGAACGAGCTGTCGCATTCGCAAATCGAATATGCCGCGAAAGACGCCGCGATCATGCCCGAGGTTCGCGAAAAGATCAACGAACGTATCATTTCCGATGGCCTCGAAACCGTGCTCAAACTCGAGAACGAATGCGTCATGCCGATCGCCGAGATGGAGCTAAACGGCTTTTATCTCGACAAAGACCGCTGGCGCGAGCAACTCGGAAAAGTGACCAAGCTCCAGGTCAAGGCCGCCGATGAGTTGCAAAATATGCTGTCGGCGGGCGTTGCTCAGGCGTCGCTGTTTGGCCGGACCGAGATCAATCTTGATTCGCAGGCACAGGTGACGGATGCACTGCTCGGACTTGGCGTTTCGGTGCCGAATACGACACGGGCGTGGGAACTGCAGCCACTTGCCGAGGAATATCCGGTCGTCGCAAAGCTGCTCGAATATCGCGGAGTCGCCAAGGCCGTTGGAAGTTTTGGCGAGAATACCCTCGAATTTATCGAACCCGCTACGGGCCGCATCCATGCGGATTTTCGCCAGATCGGCGCTCCGACGGGCCGGTTTTCCTGCTCAAAACCGAATCTGCAGCAGATACCACACGAGGAAGAATATCGCCGGTGCTTCAACGCCCCTGCGGGCCGAAAGCTTGTCATCGCCGACTATTCGCAGATCGAGCTGCGGATATTGGCCGACTTTTCGGAGGACAGGAATTTTATCGAGGCGTTCGAGTCGGGCCAGGATTTTCACTCGGCGACGGCGGCCCAGGTCTTTGGCATCAAGGCTGTGGACGTTACGGCGGATCAGCGTTCGTTTGCGAAGCGGCTCAATTTTGGCGTCGTTTACGGCATCGGCGCGTCGCGGTTCGCGATGATGACCGGGCTGACGCAGACGGACGCTGAAAATACCCTGCGTAAATACTTTTCGACCTATCCGCGTATGGACGAATGGCTGCGTATGCAATCAAAAAGCGTACTTACCGAGCGCTGCGCCCGAACAAGATCGGGCCGTCTGGCCCGCATGAATTTTGACGCAAATGACCGCGGCTCAGTCGGGGCCGCGCAACGGTACGCTAAAAATATGCCGATACAGGGCACATCCGCTGACATCCTCAAACGTGCGTTACGCCTGCTCCACGACGACATCCAGGGCACATCAGCCAGGCTCGTCAACATTGTTCACGACGAAATAATCGTCGAATGCGATGCCGCGGAAGCTGAACAAACAGCCAAGACACTCGAATCTGCGATGCTCGGTGCCGGTGCGGAATTTGTCGCAAAAGTTCCTATCAAGATCGACGTTCACATCGCGGATGAGTGGACGAAATAGTCAGATCAGCCCCTCTAGTTTGGCCCAGACCTGCTCGGGCGTGATCTCGACAAAGCACGCCGGTTTGAAACTAGCGGGTTCGGGAAACGTACAGGTCGTTTGATGACACCGAACGCATTTGAACCCCGATGCGATATTGATCTGATTTTTGCCGGTTGCACCGACAAGCAGCGGGTCGGTCGCACCATAAAGCGATATTCCGGGGATATCCAGAGCGGCCGCTATATGACTCAACCCCGTATCAAGCCCGACGACTGCGTCGGCCCTCGATATTATCGATGCTTTCTGAGCGATGGAAAGGTCGGGCAGCACAATTCCTTCCGCACCAGCGATCCGTTCGGATCTCGCGCGCTCGTCTGAGCTTCCCCATGGCAGAAGAACTTTCACACCGCTCGCCGCCGCTCGCAATGTTAGATTGCGCCAGTAATGTTCCGGCCAGTTTTTTGATTCCCAGCTCGTGCTGTGTACGAAGACAATGAAGCGCTCCCGCAGATCTACGCCGGGATGGGGCAGCCGCGTGCGGTCAATGCCATAGTCCACCACATTTTCATCGAATGAATAATTTAACGCCCCGGCGAGCAACTGGCGCATCCGCAGGATCGAATGCTGGCCTTTCGGAACATGCAAGCTGCGGCGATAGGCGAATTGTGCTCCCCACTCGTGCACCGACCGTTTGTCGTGACCGATCCGTACGCCTTTGGCCAGACGCGTGATCATCGCACTCTTCATTTCGCCCTGCAGATCAACCACCGCATCATATTTATGAGCGCGAATCTTTTTTAACAAGGAACCCATCTCGCCGCTTCGTACCGCATTCGCACACTCTCGCCGCCAACGCCGGAGGGCAGTTGGGATCACCTTTTCGACATTTGTGTGCCAGGCCGGGATCTCAGCAAAATCTTCGTCAACCACCCAATCGAAGCTTACGCCGGGAAGGGCGCCCGCCGCGTCAGAGATCGCCGGCAGCGTCTGAACAACATCGCCCATCGACGTGAGCCTGACGATCAAAACTTTCATGCGGATCTTTTTATTTTAGCATCACTGTAGAAATTAACGGCTATCCGAAACGGCCAGAAGATTTTTTAACAGCGTGAGTTGTGACGGTCTAAATGTGAATTCAAAGGTGCCGAGCTGAAACTTTACATTTGATCCGGCGGCGATCTTGGTGAGGTCAGAGCGGGTGACAATAAAATTAAGATATTCCATATTCTCGCGGGGTTTTGCAGCGTAGCGGGCGTCGCCGAGATCGAGGGTTTCTTCGCCGAGCGTGACGTTCCACGTGTGGGCGGCGGCGAATTTTGGTTTTTTTGTGAGAACCCAGAATGTAAAATCTATCGTTTCCGGCGAACCCGTGAGGGCTTTGCCGGCATAGAAAAACGCCATTCCGAAATTCATCGCTCGAATGCCCGCTTTTGACGCCTCATCGTGGTCGAAATTTTCTGCACTGCCGAATATCTTTGACGCATCGGACGCAGCGTGTGTAGGTCAGTGTGATATTTTTCTCGGCGTTCTGCGATTTGATCTGTTTTGCGATCGCGTCGTTAGTTTTTTGGGCGTGAGTAATCGGGAATGCAGCCAGGATAACGGCCGAGATGCAAAAAGAGTTCTTCATCGGTTGCGTGCCGAACGAAGGAAGAGAATCGGCCTATGCGGTCGCTTCGGCTTCGCGCGGCGCGATGTACATTATCCGCGTACAGCTTTCACAGGTGATGATCTCGTCGCCCTTTTTTACGTTAAGCTGAACCTGTTGGCGGAGCTGCATATAACAGGCACTACATGAACCGTTGATAACCTCGGCCACGGCGATGCCGTCGCGGCTGCGCTGGGCCAGGCGGTCGTAGATCGAGGCCAACCGCGTCGGCAGCGTGGAAAACGCGGTCTGGCGATGCTTTGTCTCCGCGTCAAATTCGGTCCTTGCCTTTTTTAGCGTCGCATCATACTCGGCCAGAGCCGCGTCGCGTTTGCCGTCGAGTGTGTTGATTTCCTCGGAGCGTTCCTCAAGTTCCTTTTCGATGCCCTCAACCTCTTCCATTATCTCGACGATCTGGGTTTCAAAGGCCGCGATCTGCTTTTGCAGCGCATCGGTCTCACGCATCGCAGTCTCGTATTCTTTTTGGTTTTGAGCGTGTTTTAAGTTGCGGTCGGCGCGCGTCAGGTAAACTTTATTTTCGGCGATCTGTTTTTCGAGGTCAGCTTTTTTTGCCTGCAAATCATCGCGTTTACCCTGTATCTCGCGTATAGAAAAGGCGTGCTGTTCAAACTCTAGTTCGATTGTCGCACGCCCTTCTTCTGCTGTCTCAAGTGACCGTTTTAACCGCCGGAGGTTGGTATCGGTCTTTTGTAATTCGATCAATTTATCAAGTTCTGCTATCACTTATTGCGTACTCCCGTATATCAAAGCTAATTTGTAATAATACCGCATCGCGCGCCCAAAGCCAAAACCGCTCTACACCCCACGGAACACCCGAAAATGGCGGCGTATCTCGCGGCTGTCGATGGCCGTGTCGTCCTCGGCAAGCCAACTGGGGAGCGTTTCGGCGTGGACGAGACGAAATTCGGCAGCCGCTTTTGGCATACCAAAATGCCGGATACGTGCGTAGGCGAGGGCTCCTTTTTGCATAATGCCGTCGCTTGGCGTTCGCACCCAACCCGCTTCGACCGAGAGACATCTAACGCCTTGACGCACCTCAAGGAGCGAGCCGACCATATTCGATGAACCGCGGTAGAAGCTGTGGGGATCTTCGCGCTCGATAGTGATGGTGTTGTGGTCTCGACTCGCGCGGCTAGCGATCTCAATTAAGGTGTCAAATAGCCAGCCGACCCCGGCTGTGCGGATCGCGTCATTAGTCGCTTTCAGACGCAGATATTCGGCGACATGGGTGCGGTCGGAATCGCCAGCCCGGACAGCGGCTTCGTCAAGCATTCGCGACCATATCTGATCGAGTTCAGTCATAAGGCGAGGATAGGACGAGAGGGGCGAAAAGGCAATTTCGTGTTATTATTTTGAGACCGGCGAAGCATTTTTGTTATTATTTTATGAAATTCTTAGCGATAATCGTTCTAATCGGCCTACTCGTATTGACTGGATCTGCTCAATCCACAAAACCAAAACCGGCGCCTACAAAACCCAAACCGGCCGCGACTCCGGTAAAAAAACCTGTCGAAAAGACGGAATGGGAAAATGCGGCGGCAGTTGCCGATGGCACCGCCCGGATCGCCGCTTTGAGGAAATTTATCGAAACATTTCCAAAATCTGAGAAAAATGCCGAAGCTGTCGGGATGATCGTCACCGTCGAGACTCAGTTGGGGAATGATAAATTAGCGGCAAATGAGGTGAGCGCCGCGGCAGAATTATTTAAGGCAGCGGCTACGGACGCTCCAAAACCCATTCCCGATCAACTCTTTACTCAGACACTGTCAAAGATCCCCGCCAATCTCTATTTTCGCGGTGCGCGCGCTGAGGCATTGGAAATAGCAAAAACGCTCGAGGAAAGATCTGATGCGAATGTTGGGCAAATGCTAAATATCGCGTCGTTCTATATGAGCATCGAGAGCGGTTCCGACGCCAGGCGGATGGCTGAAAATGTGATCAAGCTGGACTCGAACTCTTCGGCAGCGTATCAATCGCTTGGACTCGCGAACCGCATAGATTTTCAATTGGACGAATCGGCCGCTGCCTATGCAAAAGCTCTTGATCTTGAACCTGATTCGCTTTCAGCCAAACGCGGTTTGGCGGAGATGAAACGTTCACTCGGTCGGGCAGATGAAGCGGTCGCACTTTATCGCGAGATACTAGCCAGAAACGCAGCCGACCTTCCCGCTCAGACAGGCCTTGTCTTGTCGCTGTTGGACGCAGGCAAAAGGCTCGATGGCGAGGCCGAACTGACAAGATCGCTCGAACTAAATCCGGGTAATGTCATTCTGCTCGCCGGGGCCGCGTATTGGTATGCCGCCAATGGTGAAGGCGACAAAGCCGTCGAATTTTCACAAAAAGCTATCGCCGCCGACCCGCGATTTATCTGGTCGCACATTGCTCTGGCACGAGGGCTTTTGAGCCGGAAAGATTTTGTTGCCGCGGAAAGAACACTATTGGCCGCAAGGCGTTACGGTAATTTTCCGACGCTCGAATACGAGATTGCCACTGTACGCCTTGCGGCCGGCTATTACCGCGAGGCGGCTGAGGAACTGGCGAAAAGTTTTTCGGTCAACGACGGCGTCGTCCACACAAATCTCGGCGGACGCGTACCGCGCGAGTTAAAAGATTTTACCGAGCTTGTCGGTTTTGAGCGGCGGGCGAGTATTTTTGCCCCGACCGCCGCCGACAGCCCAGAGAATGCCGCAAAACTGACGGCTCTGCTCGCACTAAGACAGGAACTCGATTCAGCGGCACCCAAACCAGAGTTAGTTACAAAACTTGCTGACGAGTTTATCCGGGGCGATGACAAAATGAAGGTTCATCGTCAGGTTTTTGCGGCGACTCAGCTTTTGGAAAAGAAGTTAGCGTTGCCAAAGGTTTTGGCGATTGCGAAGAGCGCGGTGGTAAATGTCGAGGCGGGCCTCGATGTTAAAAATTCGTCCATCGCCGTTATGGCAAGCCAGCTTTACGAAAACCGCTCGCTCGCGGCCACCCGCGGCGAATATATCAATGTCCCCGATGTGCCGCGTTTCACGCTCTCGGCGATACTACGCGGCCAGATCGAGGAGTTAAGCGGCTGGGCAATGTTTCAGATGGACGATCGGGCGGAGGCCGCTGTCAGGCTCAAGCGGGCGGTCAGCATTTTGCCGGTGGACAGCGCGTGGTGGCGTTCGAGTACCTGGCGGCTGGCGACGGCGCTTTCACAGACTGGCAAAGACGCCGAGGCTCTGGATATATTTGTCAAAAGCTATAAAAGCAGTGGGCCAAATCCTATTCGCTATCATGTGATCGAAACGCTTTACAAGAAAGTCAACGGCAATGTTGACGGTCTCGAAGCAAAGATCGGACCAGATCCTGCTCTGTCCGAAGTGGTCGCTCAGAAAGTAGAGCCTTCGCCAACGCGGGAAGTAAAAGTTGAAGCGACACCTGAAACGAAACCGGAGTCAAAACCTGAGGAAACAAAACCTATACTTGTTCCCGAAATGTCTCCAAAATTTACGCCTGAACCTACGCCGGAAATGCAGAAAACACTGGAGGACAAGCCGAAAGAAACGGGTTCCGCGACAAAACTTGCTAATACGACAAAAAAGCTTTTTCCGCCTGTCATAATTACCGTTCCGACGCGCGATGCCAGTAAGACGCCAAAGCCGGAACCTTCGCCCGAAAGGAATTCGGAAGGGACTGCAAAACCACCCGTCGAACCAGACGCCCGTCCGCGCACCGTCGAACCCGTACCCGATACGCCGAAGATTGAGCCGTGTACGCTGACCCTTAGCGAAGAGAGCGTAACTCTTCAAACTGGTGGCGGAGATCTTGCCATTATAGTCGGGACTGAAGGCGACGGTGAATTGGACGGCATCACAGCGGTTTCGTCCAGCCCGACTGATGTTAATGTGCGGCGCGAGTTTATTGCAGGTGTTAAGACACGAGTGATTTTCGTATTACGATCTATAAGTTCGACGGTAGGGCTATATCAGGTCAAGTTTGCGATGCCGTGCGGGAAGAAAGATGTGGTGGTGAAGGTTCGCTAGACGAGCGGCGGCGGCGGGTCGCTACAGGGCTGCCCGATTTGACGGGAACCGTAATTATTGCGCACAGAAACAAAAAGAAAAATGCGTTTGACGGTGTTCGTAATGGAAAATCAAAAAAGCTGTGGATCAGGAGGCCGAAACAACCCGCTAAGGCTCCGATCGCCGATTCGCGTCGAAAACCCGTTGAGTTTGCGATCGTTCCCAAACCCTTTTTAAACAACAGATAAATAAATCCGGCAATACACGCAAAGCCTGCGAGTCCCGAGTCAGCGAGGGTTTGGAGGTAGTCGTTATGGGCCTGTTCGACACGAAACTGCCCGCTCCACGTGTCGTGTTTTGTAAACGCGACGCCGAAAGCATCAAATCCGGCACCGATGATCGGGTGTTCGAGAAATATGCTTATTGCGACGGGCCAGAAATGAAAACGCCCGGTCGAGAGATCAGCACCGGAACCGGCGTTAGTAACTCCGATCCCGCGAAGTAGCGAGTCGTTGCCGCCAATAAATAGAACTGTGCCGAAGATGACGACGAACAACGCTATTGCCCCGGCAGCCATCGCGATCTTTCGCTGGATGCCGCTCGACGAAGTTGCGTCAGATCGACTCTCGCCAGACCATCGGCCGGAAAGAAAATTGAGCAGCGTGACAAACATGACTACCGAAGAGAAGCCGATCAGCCCGCCGCGCGAACTCGTCAAAACCACCGCAACCCCCATTATTATTAGCGCAAAACCAAGCAATATCTTTTTATCCCTGACCGTACTTTTCCCTAACAACAAACCGAGCGTCACGCCGCCGGTCATCTGCATAAACGACGCAAAATGATGCTGATTGACAAACGGCCCAAACGGTATTGCCTGCGTCATGGTACGCATACCGTAGATCGCGTCAGGATTAGCGAGACGCTGAATAATGCCGAAAAAGGACATCAGCGCACCAAAAATAACGACCAGCATTGCAGCTTTTTTTAACCGCCGTCCATTATTGATAAAGGCAAGACACGCAGCAAAAAAGACAAAATAAATCAGGAGCCGCATGACAAAGAAACGGGTCGCGTATGGCTCTAGGGACAGCGAGTGTGACGCGGGAATTCCGAGCAGGGTATCGGCGTCACCACCGCCAAGCGGTAAAAGCTGAACCAGTCCGATGGTGATCAGGCCGATAAGCGGGATTTGGATAGAGCTTGGGTTAAACAGAAAACCGTGGCCTTTCCATGCCTCGGCGAGCCACAATAATACTATCCCTGCCCAAAATATCGATATAAATACCCACGTCGTATTATCAACCGCTCCAAACAGGATAGTCGAAAACACAGGCACGAAGCACAGAAGAAAAAAAATGATCGAACTAAGGCGCGACGATCCGTCACCGATAACTACGTTTTCGGCGTGTACCATGGATTGTCCTGTACCGGGAAGGTCTTCCATTTATAAGCGCCTCATCGAAAAATCGTCAAATGCGGCTTTACCGGTCATCGGGCATGTCAAACCAGTGCAGCCCTCACGTACAAGGCGGATCACGACACCATCGCCGCCTGGCGGCACGATAAATTTGGCCTTGAGCGATGTCCAGTCACCTGAGAGGGCCATCGTCGGCGTGCTTGCGATAGGTGCGGTTGTGGCTGCGTCAACGATCTCCCATTTTAAGATCGCGGAAGTTTTTAGATCCGAGCGGTAAAACACCTGGAACTCATATTCAGCCCCGGGGACGACGGCGACGATCTGTGACACGACGCGAAAACTGGCCGTATCGAACGAGTTGAACAGCATAAACAGTGCATAGTTGCCCGAACGTTTTTGCTCCTCACTGAGGCCGATCTGCGGTTCGCCGCCCTCAGCGATCTGCCATTCAAAAACGCCTGCAGATCTACGTTTTACGCCATTCTCAAACCCACCGTTACCGACTTGTCCAACGACAGGTTTCTCGGCTTCTATGGCTCGAATATCCGCCGCAACATGTGCCGCCAGCTGATATTTCTTTGCCTCCGCCATCTGTCCCGCCAGCGTTTCACCCAGCTTGTTAAACTTGCCCAACTTGTCCTCCGCATCAAACTTTGACCACGCTTCAAGGGCGTCATCAAAACGTTGGCCGCCGGCTAGAGCAGTCACGAGAGCGGCATTTGTCACCTCATCGTCGCCCAAAACACGGCGTACCTGGATGAGATCGCCGTCAAAAATTTGTAATGCCGTCGTTACGGCGGTTCTCGAATACTCGGGGCTTGAGGCCGCGGATCTTGCGATCATAGCAAAACCCTCATCGGTCTCGCCCCGACGCAACAATGAGTTGCCATAGACCCACTGAACGGCGGAGTAATTCGGAGCCAGCTCCAACGCTCGTCGATAAGCCCCTTCCGCACCGGCAGGGTCGCCGTTTTGGCTCCGAGCCTTACCTAAATTTAACCACATCACATAGTTGTGGGGCGAGAGAGCGGCGGTCAATTCGTATTCCCTTAACGATCTTGTCAGGTCGCTGGAGTCAAACGTTTTTTCCAAAAGTAACGCGGACGTATAGTGCGTTTGCGGGTCGGATGGGGCAATCTCTGTGAGCCAGTCCGCGACAAGGCTTGATTCGGGGAGCGCTGGGTCGATACGCGAAGAAATAGCATTTGCAAAATTCCACTTGATAGAAAACCAAGCAGCGGCAATACACAGGAGCGCCGCGATAATCAAAACAATGCGAGCCAGTTTGGATTCAAATTTTAGTATCTTTAACGACAAACTATGAGCGAGTTCCTTTAAATGAGGTCAATCGTTTCGATCTTCATCTGCGCCTGTTTTAAGATCACATTGTTTTTCCGGCAGATCTCACGCACCTTCTTTAACTGTTCTGGCGAGATCGTTCGCGCCGAGATCAGAATTTCATCGATGCCTTTTTGACGGCAGATGTCGTCGAGCGTTCCATTGCCGTCAAATACCGCTAATCCATGAATTACCTTGTTCTTTTTTGTTGGATCATCATCGATAAAGCCCACGGGTAGATAGTTCCATTTTGGATTGTTATTCAGCTCGCGCAACACCATTTCACCTCCGTCTCCGGCCCCATAAATAAGCACCTTGCGGCCCTCGCCCGAAACCGGTAGCGGCAGCATTTGACGTATCACGCGAAACGCCATCCGGCTGCCGACCACCGCCAAAAGCAGCAACATCCCGTCTAGGATAAAGACAGTTCGGGAAAAACCTTGAAAACGATACAGAAGCAAAACCGCCAGAACACTCAGGATCGAACCAAGCAGTACGCCCTTTGTAAAAGTAATAAGATCACCAACGCTCGTGTAACGCCACAGCCCGCGATAAACCCCCACGAGGAGAAATGAGCCAAGTTTGATTACGAGCAGCAAAGGTAGGGTTTTGAGGAAAATGTCCCAGTTGGTCGAGTATTCAAACGACGAAAAAAGCAAGGCGAATGCAGAGTAATATGCCAGCGTTATAAGAAAGGCATCCAGAAAAACTTCAAAAATGCGGCGCTTGTGCGAAACATTAATAAGAAAAGCAAAGACGGCGTTATCGGCCGCAGCCTGTTCATCTTTCACGCCTTCGTACACCTTGACCTTTGAAAGGTATACGCCCATTATCACGAGCACTACTATAAAAATACCGATTATGGCAAAACTTTTTGCCGCGCCGATCTGACCGAGAAGCAAGGCTAATGCCCCGGCCACCGCGGCAAACCCGTAAAGCATTAAAACTGCCGTCCGCTCGGATAATCCAAGAGCGACGAGCCGGTGCGAAGTGTGGTCGCTGCCGCCCTGTGACGCTTTTCTGCCCCATAATTTTCTCAGGACAGTTACAAAGGTCGTGTCAAAAATAGGGACAAAAAGTATCAAAACAGGAACAGCAAGAATGGCAATAATTCCACGCGACCGACCGCCGACCTGGTTAAGCAGCATCGAACCCGAGAGCAGAAAACCGACAAACATCGACCCGCAATCACCCATAAAAATGGACGCCGGATTAAAGTTAAAAACCAGAAACCCGATAAGCGCTCCGATAAACGCGCTTGTCAAAAGCAGCTCATTTGTTAAGCCGTTCACGGCAAAATTGAGCGCCAGAGAAATCGCAGCTATCGCGGAGATTCCAGCCGCGAGGCCGTCCATATTGTCGAGCAGGTTTATTGCGTTAGTGATGCCAATGACCCAAAAAACTGTTATCCAGATATCAACGATCTCAAAGCCGGTAAGCGGCAGTTTTAGGCCCGCAAGGATCAACATACCGGCGCCGATCAACTGACCGATCAGCTTTTGATATGGACGGATACTGATAATGTCGTCAAGCAATCCAACCAGAAAAAGAAAGGCACCTCCGCCGATCACGACCAGCGATTCGTTGGTTATCGGCACGAGCAGCAAGTAAGCTGCGACAGTCGCGGCAAATATTGCAATACCGCCAAACATCGCTGTTGGCCGTTTGTGCCACCGGTCGGATTTCGGCTTTGCGACAAACCCTCGTCTCACCGCGAACGAGCGCACGGCAAACGTCATTATTATACTGAGCACGAGGCTAACAGTGGCAACGACCAGAGGATTTATGGAGGCGCTAAACATTTTTCCGAACTAACACCCGTGGTAGAGCGATCTCATATCATTCACTAGTCTATGTGTGGAGTAATTTTCCACCACAAAGAGCTTGCCGGCATCAGCCAGCCGCTTCCGTAATTGTTCATTTTCTGCCAGACAATTCAAACCGTGAAGGAAATCTTCCGGCGAGTTTGAGGTGACAGTAACTCCGCGTTCACAGATCTGAAAACCGGCTTCTTCACTTTCAACCGCGCCTAAAAGATCCACCACGCCGCCGACGGCGGTTGAGATGACCGGTTTACCCGCCGCCATAGCTTCGATCAAAGAGAGCGGCGTGCCTTCGTTCAGCGACGTGAGTGCGATTACGTCCATTCCCGAAATAAGGTCAAAAATGTCAGGACGGTGGCCCAAAAATGAAACTATATCGTTAATTCCCAACGACTCGCATTCTTTTGTAAGCGTCTGACGTAAGTTACCGTCTCCAACAATAACAAATTTCAGCTTTTTATTTTGAGAGTCTAACTTTGTCAGGTAAATGGATGCAACCTTTAATAAATACGAGATATTTTTTATCTCAGTTAGGCGGCCGACAAAACCAACAACAATTTCGTCATTTTGAGCCCTAATCTCGTCGCGCAGGGCGTCGCGATCTGAATCGACGTTTGAGAAACGGCTCAGATCTATCCCAAGCGGTATTACCTCGAACTGGTTACGATTGCCAATACCGAATTCGCCATTTATCTCGCTTAATTGTTGATCCGAAAGAACAATTATACGATTCGTAGCTATGCGGGCAAGCAATTTTTCGATCACAACGAACGCTTGGGTTTTAAGTTTGCTGTAATAGCTGTGAAAAACATGCCCGTGAAAGGTATGAATTATTCTCACCTGTCGTGGTCGTCCAATCAGCGTTCCCCATGTAAACCATCGGTACATTAATCCCGCCAGCCGGCCGACCGTCCCCGCTTTTGCAGTATGTGTGTGAATGATATCGGGTTTCTCTGCTTTTATTTGTTTGAATATCTTCCAAAGGGCAAAAAGATCGCGTGGAGATAATTCCCGGCTTAAATCGGCAATATAGATTGGTTCGACGCCATTTTCGACAGCAAAATAACTCATATCGGCTTCGCCTTCGGGGATCGTGCCGGCGATCAATACACTCTGAAATTCGTCATCTTGAAGTTCCTTGGTCAGCCAAACCACATGGCGGGCAGGACCGCCAACATTGAGGCGTGCGATAATACGGAGGATCTTCATCTAGGTCAACCGGCCCGTTCCGAAGTCGTTCAAACGGAAATGACCCGACAATGCTAAATCGAAACCGAATATCCGAAATCAAAATGGTAATCGGCAGATAAACCGCGCCCTGCATTATTTGCAGGCGGCGGCAGATCAAGCGACCGTGCGGGGAAATCGCTGTCGGTTACCAAACTGACGCGATATTTTACCACCAAAATCGGGCAAATAGCACACTTTTTCCAATCAAATCTTGAATTCGACGGCCGTCAAAATGATGCACGCGACTCCAACTTCGGAATATTTCGCGTCATTGCTGGTCGATAAATCGCTGAAACCAAAGTTCCAGCATCAGCAGCGTCCATAGCTGAAATGCGTGGTCACGTGCACCCGTCGTATGTTCGTTTACATAGCGTTCGAGAATTTCCGGCTTTATGACGCCACGTTTTAGAGACTTTTGCGACAGCAAAACGCTGCGGACAAAATCTTTCATCTCGCCGCGAAACCAACTGCCGATCGGAACCCCGAATCCCATCTTTCGCCGATATATGACCTCTTTCGGGACAAGTCTGGCGGCGACTTTTTTTAATAGGCTCTTGGTGCCGAGTCCTTTCATTTTCATGCCTTCCGGCAGGCTGGCGGCAAATTCGATCAGGTTATGGTCGAGAAACGGTGCGCGGGCCTCGAGCGAATTTGCCATCGTGGCAATATCGACCTTGACCAAAAGGTCGTTCGGCAAATACGTCATTTGGTCGGTCAACAGCGTCGCATCGAGGGTGCCCGTGCCGTCTGCGGCCGCGAACCAGCGGTCTAAAAGAGCCGACGCTTTCTGGCCCGACAGCGACGCAGCAAAATCCGTTGTATAAAGTTCACTTTTTGCGTCGCCGTAGAACGTGGACACCCAACGAAAATACCGTTCGGTCCGAGGCAGATTGGCAGCCTGTAGAAAACGTTTTGCGTCGCGAAAGCGGCTTCGTTTCATCTCCGATGTCGGCAAAAGATTGACCGGAGCTTCGATGAGGGCCTTTCGCAACGCTGCGGGCACCTTGGCGTATGCCTCAGCGATCCGCATCGCGGAGTAGCGTTCATAACCGGCAAAACTTTCGTCGCCGCCATCGCCGTTGAGGGCTACGGTCACGTGCCGCCGCGTTTCTTTTGAAACGTAATAGGTCGGTATCGCACTTGAATCGGCATACGGTTCACCATAATGCTCGACGAGCGTCGGGAGAACATCGAGCGCGTTTGGCCGAACGATAAACTCATGATATTCCGCCCCGACATGTTCGGCAACGCGTTTTGCGTATTTTAGCTCGCTAAAATCCTGCTCCTCAAAACCGATCGAGAAGGTTTTCACCGGGGTGGAACTTTCCTGAGCCATTAAAGCGACCACGGCTGACGAATCGACGCCCCCGGACAAAAAAGCTCCTAAAGGCACTTCCGAGATCATTCTCAGCCTGGTTGATTCGCGCAATATCCGCGTTGTTTCTAAGATCGCCTCTTCTTCGCTGATCTTTATTTTCTTTGAAAAATCAGGCTGCCAATATCGTTTAGTTTCAATCTCGCCGCCTTTCCATTTGAGCCAATGTCCCGGTTCAAGTTTCCTGATCTGTTTGAATGCCGTGAGCGGAGCGGGCACACAGAGATAAGAAAGATAGTTGTCGATCGCCTCATGATCAACCTCGCGTGAAACTGCCGGATGCTGCAAAACAGCCTGAAACTCCGAGCCAAAAATTATATCGCCGTTTTGTTGGTGCGAATAGAGCAGCGGCTTTTTACCGACCCGGTCACGAGCCAAAAATAGAGATTTGTCAGACGTGTCCCAAAGGGCAAAAGCGAACATCCCGCGCAGATATTTTAGGCAGTCCACTCCATATTCATCATAAAGATGGATCACCGTCTCCGTATCCGATCGCGTATAGAATTTGTGGCCCCGCTTTTCCAGATCGTCGCGAAGCTCTTGATAGTTATAGATCTCACCGTTAAAAACGATCCATTTCGTTTTATCGGAGTTATGGATGGGCTGATGCCCGCCCGCGACGTCAATGATCGAGAGCCGCCGCATAGCGAGGCCCACATTTTCACTAATATAAAAACCATCATCATCCGGCCCGCGATGAGCGATGGCAATATTCATTCTCTCCAACACACTACGGTCAATCGCCGTTCGATCGGCATTTACAAATCCGGTTATTCCACACATTAGATATCGTTTACCTACGCCCCTGCCCCAATTGCCTTAACCGGTCATCGCGCCGCTTTTGACCCCTATCTTTGATGATTCGAATGTTTTCACGCTCTTCTTGGCGTTTGGTCCATCCAACGCCGATAAGCACGAACAAAAAAACCTGGATCTGCGTCCTTTGGCGATATGCCGTGCCGACATTGCCCTGAAAGATAGAATAAGCGAGGGTCAGCAACAAACTAAAGATCAAAATTGGAAATGCGTTCCGAAGGCGGTTCTTAATTGTATAAATTAGCCCCGAAAGTAACAGCGGCATCATCGACCACCATAGAATAGTTTCAGGGATCGTGATCGCTTGTCTGATGGTCGCTGCCTGCCAGGGAAATGGCGCAAACATAAGATACGCGAACCCGACAGGCAGAGCACTGAGGGCACCTTCGGTCGTTGAAACATCGACATCATCGCCATATCCCGACTTCGCAGACTTCGCTAGATCTGCTCTACTAATCTGGATTTTTTCGAGATTCCCGTAGGTGGCCACATCAGTGCTTGCGTTTTTGCCGACGCCCAAATATGTGAGCGAAACTCCCAGCAAAACGAGAATTACCAAATTTCGCGCAATTGATGTCTGAGAATCCGACAAGCCGACGAGAAAACTGCCGATCACCGCCACCGCCACCATATAAAATATATAAAAACGGAGTGCCAGGATGCCCAAAAGTGATAATCCGAGCACGATCAATGGAGGGGCACCAACTTTTTTCTGGATCTGCATCACCATCGTCATCGCCAGAACCAACAGGAAAATGATCAACCCGTCCTTAAGTAATTGTCCCGACCATATAACGAAAGCAGGAAAAACTGCGATTGCAATTGCCGTAGTCTTCGCGACTCGAAGATTGCCATAGATATTGCGGGAGCAAAAAAATACGAGGGGTGCCGTTGCCGCCCCGACGACGGCGCAAAACGACTGTGCGGCAAAGGGATTTCTTCCGATAACCA
>JBDSCV010000071.1:0-5664 GCA_039920905.1 Pyrinomonadaceae bacterium | reverse complement strand
GCGAACAATAAGACGCGAGCCCAAAACCGTCGAGCTAAAAAACGGATTTGGCATTCAAATAAAAAAGCGGAGTCGGACAGATCGATCCGGCTCCGCCTTGTTTTTTCATTTGCGAGCAAAAAAACTGTCGCCCATACTTCCATTTATTTCAAATACTTCTCAAACCAGTCCAGATTTGCCTGCATGGCGGCGATCTGCATTTTCGGCTCGGTTGGGCCGTGTGGCTGGCGGGGCAGAACAAGCATCTTGGTCGGGACGCCTTGCAATTTTAGGGCATTGTAAAATTCGTAACCCTGCGAGATCGGGACGCGGACGTCGGCGTCGCCTTGTTGGATGAGGGTCGGGGTCGAGACGCCTTTGATGTTGAACATCGCCGAGTGTTTCACATAAACCTCGGGAATTTCCCACGACTGGCCGCCAAAATAGTCGGGCACGAAGGCCGGAATGTCGGCCGTGCCGTTAAAGCTCATCAGATTTGTCACCGGAGCACCGGCCGAGGCCGCTTTGAAACGTTTTGTCTGCGTTACGATCCACGATGTCATATAGCCGCCGTAGCTCCAGCCCATCACGCCCATGCGGTTGGGGTCGGCGACGCCCATTTCGATCACTTTATCGACGCCAGTCATCAGGTCCTGATAGTCCATTCCGCCCCAGTCCTTGAAGTTTGCACGGCGAAATTCGGTGCCGTAACCGCTCGATCCGCGCGGATTTGCACGCAATATCGCATAACCCCGCGAGGCAAATGTCGCCAGCGGATACACGCCTCGTCCGCCGATATAGCTTTGGTTAAACACACCCGCCGGCCCACCGTGGATATTGAGAATAAACGGCACCTTTGTACCGGCGACATAACCATTCGGATACGTCAGCAGACCCTCGATCTCTCGGCCGTCCTTACTTTTCCACTTGATAAGCACGGTTTTCCCAACCGGCATTTTCTCGCTTTCTGAGTTTGCGTAGGAAATTCGGGTCGTAGTTTCCGACCCCGTTTTGATTATCCCGGCTTCCGGCGGTTTGCTGCTCGACTGAATGACAAAGCTATAAGCCGAGCCGTCCCTGGCCATTGATATGGCTGAGATAACGGAGTTAGAATATTTGATCTCCTTGATGGTGCCGTCCGTCGCATTCGCTTTATAAATAGAAGTTCCTGTTCCCTTCGCTTCGCTGAGTACTATCTCGCCGCTGTCCGGCGACCAGCCGACGATATTCGGCTGGCCATCATGCGACACCGGCATAATCTTTGGCGTGCCGCCGCTTGCCGGAAAGATGTTGATGTTCCCGCTCTGCGCCCACCGCGGAGGATTGTCGCTGACGACCATCGCGATCCATTTACCGTCAGGAGAATAGACCGGCGAAGTTTCGGCCGCGGCCGTATTTACGAAGCCGGTCACTTTGCCGCTTGCGACATCGACCGTCGAGACGTCTGACGTCATCCAAAAGTCCGCTCGCGGATCTTTCACGTGGCTGAACACGATCTTGCTGCCGTCGGGCGACCAGTTAAAGGCGCTGACGCTGTAGTTTTCGGTCAGTTTGCGGGTCTCATGTTTACCTGCCGCGTCCTTTTGCACCGGCATTACATAGAGTCGTGCCATTTTGATGTTCTCGTCCACCCAACGAAAATCGTTCTTGCCCTTGTCGTTCTTTTCCTCATCGTCGGACTTGGCGTCGGTCATTGCGTAGGCTATCCACTTGCCGTCTGGCGACCATTCAAAATCGGTTATATTGGATTTGACGTCGGTCAGGGCCTCCGCCTCGCCGCCGCCGACACGCAGCAGATAAAGGTTGCTCTTATTGTCCTTTCGCGTGGATAAAAAGGCGATCCATTTGCCATCCGGCGACAATTTCGGATTTGTCGAAGATTTGTCGGCAAACGTTAGCTGCATATTGTCATTGCCGTCCGTCGAAGCGAGCCAGATCTGGCTCACATATTCACTCTTGTCGGCGGTCAGCACCTCATTTGAAACCGTGTAAACAATGCGGGTCGTGTCCGGCGACACGCGCGGAGAGCCGATGGCCTTGACCTTGATCTGCATTTCTGGTGACCAAGTCGCTTGGGCATCCGCTAAAAAAGAAACTGCTGAAAGTATGATGATTAGAAAAATTATCTTACGAAAAAACATAGTTAAGGTCTCTCCTGTTTAAATTTATGGTCATGCTCAGGCTGAAGACGCCCAACGCTCGGTTTATCTGATCCGCCGCAATTGCCTACTATTGACCGCCCCGCTTACTCAGGCGGTTCCGACTTTTGTAATGTAAATTTCCAAACCATTCTACTCTGTTTTTTATCAAAAATGTAAACTCCATCGACGGCATGCCAAAAGCCTAGAAACTCCCACCTGCCGGGTGCCAGTTTGTTAAAAAGCGGCACCTCTATTTTGCTCGTCACAATTTAGAGCGGAGCGCGGTTTTGGGCGTCGAGTTTTTGATCGCCGCGACGGCCGTTGCCCGTATTCACAATTGTGTTTTGGGAGTCGCCGTTCCCGTCCGGATCACATGGATTTATCCCCCCAAAATCCGTCAACAGCGATATAAGCTCCCCGTTTTGCTGATAGATACCACGGCGGATCTTGTGAATTTTCGTCACTTCCTCCCAGATATAAATATGCCCGGGCCTCGATTCATTGATAAAACTTATGCCTGCCATAAACCTGCTTTTGCCTCCGTTGACAGCAAGCGTAAAAAATCGCATAAAATCACTTTCGTACATTTCATTCGATTTTTTGAACCTTACAATTCTTTCGCCTACTTGTCTACCGGTGCCGTTTCAGGCGCGGCCGAGTCCGCGGTAAAGCGGTAAGAGCCGACAAGACAAAGAACAATCAGTCACATCCGGCAAGCCAAAAACCGCGATTCCCGCTAAGGCGGTCGCGAAAAAGCCAGCTTCATCCACCAAAAAGGCGGCACCTGCGAAAAAGGCCGCAACGAAACCGATTGCCGCGACGGCAAAGACCGCGACTGCGGGAAAAGCCTCTTCGACATCTACTAGGACCTCGAAGCCAAAAACAAAGGCAAAGTAAGCTTACGAAATAGCTTGAAGGGGGTCGAAGGGCCTCCTTTCTCTTCGAGATATGCCTGAAATAAAAGAAAAAACAAAGCCTGCGGTCAAGAGGGGCGTCCGGGCAAGCGTGGTCAACGCGCTCGAGAATAAGACCAAGCGGAATACCAAAAAAGTCGCTGAAATCGAAGAGGCACAGCGGGAGAAACGTTCTTTTGGTGAGAAATTCGCCGAGGTCGTTGCCAATTTTTGCGGCAGGATGACATTTGTTTGGGTTCACGTCATATGGTTCGGCGGATGGATAGTTCTCAACACTATTTCATCCTCGACAAAATTCGACCCTTTCCCGTTTACATTTTTGACGATTGTGGTTTCGCTCAAAGCCATCTTTCTTTCGGCGATTATTCTGATTAGCCAAAATTAGGAAACCCGGCTCACGGAGCGACGAAATCATCTCGATCTACAGATCAAACTACTCGCTGAGCAGGAAACGACTAAGACCGATCGAGCTACTGCAACTCATAGCTGTACGTTGGGTTTAACGCCGATGACCCTGCTACTGAGGCTCTCTTAGAGCCTGTCGAACCCCATCGTTTGGTCGAACAGATCATGTCCTCAACCGGAGGCGATGTTAAAGATCTAGGAGCCAAATCCAAATAACCCGCCTGAAGGCGGTCATGCTAACCGCTATTCCCTTTCTAGGTTTTCGCGTAAGATTCAGACAGAGGGGATCAAATAATGCTGTTTAAAATCATCGGAAAGATCTGGAAGCGAATGCCAAAAGGTGCCAGAACTCTTGTCACGCGAGGCGTTCAAGCCAAATTTACGGTGTCCGCCGCTGGGGTCATAACCAATGACAACGGGGAAGTTCTCTTGCTGAACCACGTGCTGCGGCCGGTGTCGGGCTGGGGCATTCCGGGCGGTTTTTTGAATGTAGGCGAACAGCCCGAAGCCGCCTTTCGCCGCGAGATCCGCGAAGAAACGGGCCTCGGCGTGACAGACGTTACCATTTACCGGGCACACACATTTAAGCGGCATATTGAGATCATCTTTTTGGCCAAAGGCATCGGCGAGGCTAAGGTTTTGAGTCGTGAGATCACTGAACTCGGTTGGTTTACCTTGGAAGATATGCCCGAAGAAATGAGTTTAGACGCTCAATTTTTCATCCGTAAAGCGTTACGGCCCGTCGAATGAAAAAATAGGGCGCCAAATTGGAATCCAAATCCCGCCGGATGTATAATCGTTCACTTAATAAGGAGAATTGAGATGGTTGATCTGATTCCGCCACCCGAAACGGTGATGGACATACTCACAAAAACCGAGGCCTACCGAAAAGGGCATTTTATCTACCCAAACGGCAAACATGCGTCGCATTATTTTCAGATGCCGCTCGCATTCCGCCATTACGATAATGCGCGCGTATTGTCGGTCGGCCTGAGCCGAATGTTTCGGATGGAAAAGGCGATCGCAAAACGTCTGCCCGAAGTTTCTGTCGTCAGCCCCAGTCCCGGCGGCATCATGGTCGCGTTCGGTGTCCGCGAAGCACTTAGCGCTCAACAGATATATTGGGCTGAAATGGAGGATGGGAAACGCCAGTTTCGCCAATATATCGGAGTTGGTGATGTTCATCCGGCGATAATCGTGGATGACATCTTGCGTTCGGGCCGCGCCATTCAGGAAACTATCGCGCTATTAAAGGATATGGGCACCGAGGTGATCGGTATTGGCTCGATCGTTGCGTTTGAAGACGCGCCCACAGATTTTGACGGCATACCAGTCAAGTCCATGCTCAAATTTGACGTCAATTTCTACGAAACGGAAGAAGAGTGGAAAGGGTCGCGAAGCGCCTCCGAGTCCGAGGAGCAGACGGTTAGGTTTTAGGATAATGCACAATGCAGTTTTTTCTGCATTGTGCACTTTTAAATTGCATGGCGGTTTGCCAATGCCCGGTCCATCGTAACTTCGTCAACAAATTCGAGATCCGAGCCGACGGGCATTCCCATCGCGATCCGGGTTACCAGCACACCCAGCGGTTTTAGAAGGCGGGCGATGTAATTTGCCGTTGCCTCGCCCTCGGTCGTCGGATTGGTGGCAACGATAATTTCGGCTATCTCAATTCCTTCATTGTTCTCCGGCCTAAGACGCGGCAGCAGATTTGCCAGCATTAATTCGTCCGGCCCGATGCCGCGCATCGGCGAAAGCGTGCCGTGCAGAACGTGATAAAGCCCTCTAAATGACCGCGTTTTTTCAACGGCGACTAGATTATACGGTTCCTCGACAATACATATTATCGAGCGGTCGCGTTTAGGATTTGAACAGTAAAGGCAAGGGTTAACGTCTGTGAGATTGTTGCAGACGGAGCAAAATACGATCTTTTCTTTTACCTCACGAAGCGACGCGGCAAAATGCTCGACCTCGGCCAGGGGGCGCCGAAGTATATAAAAAGCCAGCCGTTGAGCTGACTTTTGGCCAATACCGGGAAGGCGTTTGAATTCGTCGATCAGTTTGGCGACGGGTTCGGAATAATCAAGCATAGAGAATAGTTAAAAGTTAAAGGGGATTAATTAAAAGTTAAGAGCATCTTTCCGATACCTTTAACTTTTCACTATCACTTTTAACTACTACATCAGTCCCGGCGGGAGCATTCCGCCGAGTTTTCCTTTGAGTGA
>JBDSCV010000070.1:0-1707 GCA_039920905.1 Pyrinomonadaceae bacterium | reverse complement strand
ACCGCTATGGTGCGTTCGAGAGCGGCCACCTCGAATCTCACGCGGCTCAACTCAAGTTCGGCGACCGCCACTCGTTTCGAGCGTTTTCCGCCGAGTTCAAAAACCTGTGTCACGCCGGCGCTAAAATCTGATTCAGGCTCGCCCCCTAAAAAACGCGGGCTGCCGTACTCAGTGTCGAGCGTGGGATTGCGCCTCAGGCCTGCTTGCCTGAGCCGCCCTTCGGCAATTGCAAGACGCTGCCGTGCCGCCAGCAGATCCGCTCGTCGGGTGCTTCCCAGCTCGATCAAGCGTTCGACGCTTAATCCGTCAACCGCGACAAACTCGACAGAGCTCAGTTTTACAATTGGCTGGGGCTCCTGTGTCGGCTGTTGCGAAAAGACGGACGCCGCGACACCAAGCATCACGGCCAACACGAATGCGGGAAGACGACAGGAAGAGTAGTCCGGCGACGAGCAATTCCCGATTTTCGATTTTCTTTTTGCCACGGTCATTCGAAACGTCATCGGTTAAGCGGAAACGGCATCGTTTCGAATTTCACCTTCGTCCGCGAAACGCCAGACGAAATAGGCCAAACCCGCAAACAAGGCGAGGACTACTACAGTAACTAACACCATTAGAATGCTTCGGATCCACGTCATCCCCGTCGCAGCCTCTTCCGCCGGATGTGAAACAGTGACGCCGGAAAACGTGGTAGTATCCGTTTCACCACCATAAGAGATCTTGGCCCGCATTGTGTAGGAACCTTCCGACAAAGCGGGAATTTTCAAATTATAGCTTCCCGCAGCGTCAACTTTCTCAACGGCAATTTGAGTTACAGCACCACTTGGGCTTTCAAATTCGATCACGGCGGTCACCTTGTCGGCAGCCTCATTTGTGGAGTATTTTGTGATAAACAGCCGCGCTAAAGTTGCCGTATCAGGCTCGATGGCCGGGTGTCTTATCATCAGTTCCAACTCACCGATCCTGGATGTGTGTGAAACTGTTCCCTTGTCGCTCACAGCCGTCTTCGGCTTACTGTCACCGTGATCCTCACCACCGTGCGCAAAAATCTGGAAATTGCTTCCGAGTATTAAAAGTGAATATACAACGCACCACGCTGCCGCCGACTTTCTTACTCTTTTTCGTACAATATGAATGTTCACAAATATTACCTCGATGTACGGCAATTTGAGCTACGTACAATTTTACTTACTATCCGTTTAGTGCAAGGGTCGTGCCAAGCGAGATTCTCCCTGAAACACATTCCTCTTGCAGGAGATGGCGGGGGATGAACCCGACATCTAGCCCGAATGTCTATTTACGTACACCTAAGTGTCTGTGTACAGACAGGGTGTTACGCCCAGATTAAAGTCTTAGAAAGTCGATTTCGATTCAAGGGGAGGGCCATGTAGTTTAACAAACCAGAACGAACTGAATTACCTTCACAATTAACTAAAAATAAATTGTTCGTCAATTTTTTATTTTAATTTCGTGAGCTGATTTGTGCCGACCGATTTTAAGATGGGTTGGTTGCAGGATGGTTGCACTTTTGCCGATGCATATAGATTCACAGGTTTGGAATAGTTGTGGAAAGCATTGAGTCTAAGGCGTTTTGAGCAATTGTAAGAACTTTTGATCCGTCCCTAGATTGGTGGGGGTGCGAGAGGTCGCAAGTTCAAATCTTGTCGTCCCGACCAAAATAAAGCTCCCGGTTCATTCGAGCCGGGA
>JBDSCV010000069.1:0-7736 GCA_039920905.1 Pyrinomonadaceae bacterium | reverse complement strand
CGCCCTCGCCTTCGCGGTGAGAAATGTCAAAAAGCATTGACGGGTGCTCAAGATAGCCATTTGGTGGATTTTACCTGTGAAACCTACGCCGATCGCATATTCCGGGTTTTGAAGTGTTTTGCCGGTTGAAATGCAACGCCGCACGATGCCCCAGATCTTGTACTGAGGCTCACCGTAATCAAAAGATCTAAGCTGACGAGGCATCGGGATCGTCATAAGGACCAGCCGACCGCGTTTGACGGGGCGCTTTAGTGTAAATCCCGCTCCAAATGCAGAGGCATCGCTAAGTCGCGTAATCTCGTTCCAACTGACCTTTGCATCAATCTTAAGTTCAACCCGCACCTACAGAGGCAGGGCGATACGCTGAATCCGACGGCTCTCTTTCTGCACGACGGGTTCGGGGACTGCGCGGTAGATCGAGCTAATATGTTCAGATGTTGAAGTTAACATTTGCAGTAAAACAGTACCTGAGAATCAAGGGAAATGGGGAATTCGCGAGGTTGCGAAACAGGCTTTTAGCCTGTAACATAAATAAATAGTTAATGCGCCAATTTAGCCAGATATTTTTTTCCCCGACTTTTTCAAAACCGGAAAAAAAAACGCCCAAGATTAAACAATGGATTCGCTCTTAGAACGCAATCAGATCAACATCGAAGACGAAATGCGGCGGTCGTATCTCGACTATGCAATGTCAGTTATCATTGGCCGAGCTTTACCAGATGTCCGTGACGGCCTCAAACCCGTCCATCGCCGTGTCCTGTGGGCGATGAGCGAGCTTGGCAACACGTTTAACAAGCCGTACAAAAAATCGGCCCGCGTCGTCGGCGACACAATCGGCAAATATCACCCGCACGGAGACACGGCTGTTTACGACACGGTCGTGCGTATGGCGCAGGAATTTTCGATGCGTTACATGCTGGTGGACGGACAGGGGAATTTCGGTTCGATCGACGGCGATAACCCGGCCGCAATGCGATACACGGAAGTCCGCATGGCCAAGATCACGAACGAAATTCTCGGCGATATCGAGAAAGAGACCGTTGATTTTCAGCCAAACTATGACGAATCTTTATCTGAGCCCAAGGTCTTGCCAACAAAGGTTCCATTGCTGCTTGTAAACGGCTCCGAAGGCATCGCCGTCGGTATGGCGACAAAGATCCCGCCGCATAATCTAACCGAGATCCTTACCGCGACAATTGCTCTCATCAAAGATCCGGCGATAACGGTTAGTGAACTTATCAAGATCGTCCCCGGCCCGGATTTTCCGACCGCCGGATTTATTTATGGCCGCGAAGAGATTCGCAGGGCGTACGAAACCGGACGCGGCATTATCCAGATGCGTGCCCGCGCGGGCATAGACCAGATCGGCCGCGGCGATCGTGTAAAAGATGCCGTCGTTATCACGGAATTGCCGTATCAGGTCAACAAAGCGCGTCTCATCGAGAAGATGGCCGAACTCGTGCACGAAAAAAGGCTCGACGGCATATCTGAGATCCGCGACGAATCCAACCGCGAAGGCATCCGTGTCGTAGTCGAACTAAAACGCGACGCCATACCACAGGTCGTCCTGAACAAACTATTCAAGCTGACTGCGCTCCAGTCGTCATTCGGCATCATCAGCATCGCCATTGTTGACGGCCAGCCAAAATTGCTGACGCTCAAGGACATGATCAAGGCGTTTGTCGAATTTCGCCGCGAGGTTGTCCGCCGCCGCACAGAATTTGAGATGCGGAAGGCACAGGCCAGAGCGCATATCTTAGAGGGCCTCAACAAAGCCATCGACGCTCTCGATTACATCATTCCGCTGATCCGCAATTCGCGAGCGGTTGACGAGGCAAAGGCGTGGTTGACGGCAAACCTTTCGACGACGAGCGAAATCGCGACATGGCGCGGCGTGACCGGCGATAAGCCAAAGGCCGTTTTCCTTAAGGAACTCGACAAGGTCATCACGAGCCTCGATTTCTCTGATATTCAGGCACAGGCGATCCTCGATCTCCAACTGCGTCGCCTATCGGCGCTTGAACGCCAAAAGATTCTTGACGAATATGAGTCGATCATTAAACTCATCGCCGAACTCGATAACATCCTGCAAAACGAAAGCGTTCTGCGGCAGGTGATTACCGAGGAACTCGAAGAGGTCAAACGTCAATTTGGCGATGCACGACGGACGGTTATCGTTGATGCCGGCGTCGAGCTGAGCATCGAGGACCTGATTCCGGACGAGGAAGTTGCGATTACCGTCACGAACGCCGGTTATATCAAACGCACACCGGTCGCCGCTTATTCAAAACAAGGACGCGGCGGCAAAGGCCGCTTGGGTGCCAGGGCTAAGAACGAGGATTTTGTCGAGCATTTATTCCTGGCCTCGACCCACGCTTATCTGATGATCTTTACCGATGACGGTCAGGTCTTTAAGATAAAGGTGCATGAGATACCTGAGGGCGACACTTCTGCCCGCGGCAAAGCGGTCGTCAATCTCGTTCAGCTATCCAGCGAGCGTAAGCTCGTCGCCGTGATGCCGGTTCGCGATTTTAGCGAGGAAATTTATCTGACGATGGTGACGAAGAAAGGCATCATCAAAAAATCGTCACTAGGCGATTACCAAAATATTCGCGCCAGCGGTATTAACGCCATCAATATCGACGAAGGCGACGAGTTGCTCGAAATCATCCGTACCGACGGCAAATGCCAGATATTTATCGCCACGCATGACGGCATGGCGGTTCGCTTTCAGGAAACGGATGTGCGGCCTATGGGACGTGTGGCAAGAGGCGTTCGCGGCGTCAATCTGCGCCCGGGCGATTTTGTTGTCTCGGTCTGCTCGGTCTCTCAGGCGGGAACCGAAAAGGTTTTGTCAGTGTCAGAAAAAGGCTTTGGCAAACAGACCATCGTGTCCAGCTATCGCCTGACAAAGCGCGGCGGCAAAGGCGTGATAAACATGAAAACGACCGCCAAAACCGGCAAGGTCGTCGCGGCCTTCCCGATCGAGGACGACAGCGAGATCATGATAATCACGCAGCAGGCCAAGCTCATTCGTCTCGGCGTCGACCGCATTCGCGAAACCGGCCGCAGCGCCCAGGGCGTAACTCTCATCAAAACCGGCGAAGACGACCTCGTAACGAGCGTATCGCTGCTAGCGGTCGAGGAAGAGGACGGTGAAGAATAAGACGTTTAACCACTAAATAACACGAAAAAACACGGAGTAGGATTTATTTTCCTTTTCATGTTTTATTCGTGTTTTTAGTGATTATTTACACTTTGCCTCCGAAGAGGCAGATGAAAATGTTGCAAGCCAGTCGAATCGGTGATATATCTCATTCAAGTTAACGCACATGAGCTAATTAGGAGTTTGGTATGGGAATATTTGACGAGACCGGGGAAACCGAACCTGTCAGTGGCGATGATAAAAACCGGCTGTTTCAGACGCATCAAAAATCTTCGGGAAGTTCTCGCAATTATTTGAAACTGCTCGGTATCTTGGCCGTCGTCGTGGTCGTCGCGGGCGTACTGATCTCGTATTTCACGCTGCCGCGATTTGGTGATGCAGTTCGCGCTCCGAAAGGGCTTGAGGTGGCGGTTCGCGACCATTTTCTCGTCAACGAAAAACGCACGTCGACCGACATCACCTTTTATAACTGCGACACTTATTACTGGGCCCGCGTCGGTGTGGAAAAGCGTCCCGATATAAAAACCAATCCGATCTATCTGGTCGAAAGCTACAAGGCAAATGCCACCGCCCGCGACGATGGCACTTGGACGATCACCGCCAAGCCTATCACCTCACCCGAAACGGACGCGCCCTGCAAATAGATTATCTCTATTTTAGTTTCTTCAGAACGTCAATAATCACATCCGGCTCGGCGCGTTTTTTATAATCGGGTTCGAGAAAGGCGTAAACGATCTTGCCTTTTTTATTGATGATATATGTGGCTGAGAGCGGCAACTCGGCCTTTTCCATGGCGTTGTGATTGGCGAGGTCAATGCCGTACGTTTTGTACTTTGCGTCAGTTTCGGGCGGAAGCTGATAGACGATATTAAACTTTCTGGCAACATCGAGATTGGTATCGCTTAAGACCGTGAAAAGAACCTCATTTTTCTTTGCGATCGCCATTGATGCGTCGGGATTTTCAACCGATACAGCCACTACTTTGCCGCCGGCGGCGGTAATGTCCGTCAGTCGCGTCTGTAATTTATGCAGATATGTATTGCAAAACGGACACCACGAACCTCGATAAAAAACAAGCACCATATTGCCTTCTTTGAGCAAATTTTTGCTTGAGACCAATTTGCCGGTGCTGTCCTTAAGCGAAAACGAAGGGGCCTTCGCACCGATGTTCAAAGCGGCTTTGGCGGCGTCATCGACCGACACAAAGTTTGCCGTTTGAGCCGATATTTGCGTCGAGTAGGCAACGATACTAAGAGTGATGGCCAGTATCCCGAACCGAATTTTCTTTTTCATTATTTCTCCAATATAACGAATGAGTTTAGCTGCTTCAATAATATTCCCTAACGTAACAGATTTATTCCGCAATTTAGCACACGCCTGCCGAGACTGTGCCACATTTAACTAAATAGTGACGGAACGTCCTGATTTCGCACCAGTGATTCGAGGCCGAAATGTTCGTAGGCGAGGCGTGTGGCCATGCGACCGCGCGGCGTGCGCATGAGGAAGCCGATCTGGAGCAGGTACGGCTCGATGATCTCTTCGATAGAATCTTTTTCTTCGTGGATCGCGGCGGATATCGTGCTGAGGCCCACCGGGCCGCCGTCAAATTTTTCGATGATGCACTTGATCAATTTGGCATCTGTTTCGTCGAGGCCGAAGCTGTCCACTTCCATGCGGTTAAGAGCATCGCAGGCAACGTGCTCGGTCACATGGCCGTCATGATCGACCTCGGCAAAATCTCGTACGCGCCTGAGCAGCCTGTTCACAATCCGTGGTGTGCCCCGTCCGCGCCGGGCGATCTCGTGCGAACCCGGTTCGTCGATTCCGACATTTAAAATACCCGCCGACCGTTTAACAATAGTCTGAAGGTCAGCCACATTGTAGAAATCAAGGTTGAATACGATGTTAAACCTCGCCCGCAGTGGAGCGGTCAACATTCCGGGCCGTGTAGTTGCTCCGACAAGCGTAAATTTTGGCAGATCGAGCGTCACCGACCTCGCCGCCGGGCCTTGGCCGATCATTATCGGCAGACAATAATCTTCCATCGCCGGATAAAGGATCTCCTCGATCGCCGGGTTAAGACGATGGATCTCGTCAATAAAAAGCACGTCGCCTTCGTCGAGATTGCTGAGGATTGCGGCAAGATCACCGGCTTTTTCGATGATCGGGCCGGAGGTTGTTTTGAGCGATGATCCCATCTCGTTGGCGACGATATTGGAAAGCGTCGTTTTACCAAGACCCGGAGGGCCGGTTAACAGGATATGGTCGAGAGCCTCGCGCCGCTTGAGCGCGGCCTTCATAAAGATGCGCAGGTTTTCTTTTACCTTTGTCTGGCCGATATAGTCCGCCAGTCGCGTCGGGCGCAAAGTCACATCGAACTGACCCTCGTCGTCCGGCAGGGCCTCATCTTTTATGTTTATCGCTGCGATGGTGCTCATTTTATTTTCCCTGCGTCCTCATCGATCTCTGCGTTAAAAATCCTTCTTGAACGCTGAGAACGCAGAGTAACTGGTTAGAATAATAATCCTTTATTGTATAGGGCCAAAATATCCATCGAGAATGCTACTGTACAATGCAGCATCAAGCCTAGCCAGATATTGCCGTTCCTAAAACTGACCCAGCCGAGAAAAAGCCCTGCAAGGATCGCTGCAAGCGTCTCGGGCATCGGCTTTTGAAAATGGATCATTGTATAAGGCACCGTCATCGCAAGGATCGCATACGCACCGAGCGAAGGCTTCAGGCTGTGTACGAGAAATCCGCGAAAGAAAAACTCCAAACCAAAAAACTGCAGAAAATAAACCAGTTCCCAGATCAATAGTATAGAGCTGAGATACGGCTCGCCATTGTAAACTTTCAGAAATGGATACTTGGCCGAAAAGCTCGCCGTCAACGACATAAAGTAAACAATGGGCAGCATCACGCCAATGCAAACGGCGAGCAATTTTACAAACCCTTTCTCGATCGAAAAATTTAGGCCGATTTCGCTCAAGTTTCGTTTTTGAACGAATTTGACGAACAATGCTGGGATGGCAAAATAGAATATTACCGAGACAAATACCCACCAGATCAGGCCGTAAAGGTTGTTCTCGGTCGGATGTGCGGCCTCAGCACCGATGTCTGCAAATCGCGTGTTTGCCAGAATTGCGGCGAGATATTCGGGATTCTTAAAATAGGTTATGCATGTCAGCCCGACTGCGGCATAAACAAGGGCGAAAACCGCGCGTCGGTCGAGCCGCGCCAAATCGCCCCGAATTTGTGAGACTAGTTCCCGCATTGAGATTTATTTGGCAAGGACTTGCAGCGTTCGGCGCAGCAGTTTCTGAACCGTGATCTCGGTGCCTTCACCGGCTGCCTGATTGAGGGCCTTTTCGGCGGCGTTTCGTTGATAACCGAGATTAACGAGGGCCGAGAGTGCGTCCTCAAAAATGGCGTCGGACGGCATTACGGTTCGCGAAGGCCCGTCGAGAGTAGCTCCGCTCTCGGACATTTCGCCGACCTTGTCACGAAGCTCGATGACAAGACGTTCCGCTGTTTTTAGCCCAACACCGGGTATGGATTTTAGACGGGCAAGATCGTTGCTTCGAATAGCAGTTATAATCTCGTCCGCACTCATACCCGAAAGCATCGCAATGCCCGATTTTGGTCCGATGCCCTGAACCGAGATCAGACGTAGGTAAAGATCGCGTTCGCGCAAGGTCTTAAACCCAAAGAGTTGAATCGCATCTTCGCGGACATGCGTATAAATGCGAAGCGACACATCTGAGCCGACATCGCCAAGTTCGTAAAACGTCGTCAGCGGTATCGACACCTCATACCCGACGCCGCCGACATCGACGATGGCGGTATTTGCCTGTTTCTCAATAAGTTTGCCCGAAAGAAAAGCGATCATTGTTGCACACGTGAAACAGATTGTAATGGAATTTGACCGCGAGGGCAACGGGTGGTGCGACTTCGGCAACCAAATAATCGACAGATATCACTCGGCCCGACGATTTAATTTTGCGGCTTGTCTGCGAAGGTATAAAATAAGATTAGCGGAGTGAAACCAAACGCAGCCCGCCGGCGTAAGTAGAATTAGAGTTTTTTGAGAGGTAGTAACAATGTGTAGCAAGGGATTTATCAGGAGAGTGTTGCCGTTTTTTGCGACTTTCGCAGTCGGCATTTTTATCGCCAGCTTTTTTGTAAACGTCGGCATGTCGCGTTTTCGTGGTCGCGGGTGGGAGAGACATCAACAAAATGAGCGGCTCCGTATGGAAAACGATCAGTTGCGAATCGAAAACCAACAGCTTCACGATCAATTGGAGTCTGTCGAGGGGATGCACCATAGATTGGATCGCGTGAAAACAATTGATCTGACGACTGGAGAAGAAACGGAGATCACTCTTCCGTTTGACGCTCAGATGCAGCCGCCACTGCCGAACGCTCCGCGTCATCCTATGCACGACAAATAATTTTTCGAAGAATTTAGGCCACAGGTTAACGCACTGCAGAGCTATGTGTTAATCTGTGGTTTCCTTATTTATATGGACGAATCCGAGGCGCGAAAACTGATCGTCGAGGTCGGCAAGCT
>JBDSCV010000068.1:0-11150 GCA_039920905.1 Pyrinomonadaceae bacterium | reverse complement strand
GGCTCAAAATGCCCGTTTACGGGTGGAGCGATAAAATTTACGACTGAGACCAGCCGGTCAAACCGCGATTGGTGGCCGAAGATGTTGAATTTGAACATACTTCGTCAGCACTCGGGCAAATCCAATCCGATGGGCGAGGATTTTGATTACGCCAAGGAGTTCATGACGCTCGACTACGCGGCGTTAAAGAAAGACCTTGGGGACTTGATGACTGACTCGCAGGATTGGTGGCCGGCCGACTTTGGACACTATGGACCGTTGTTTATTCGCCTCGCGTGGCACGCGGCGGGAACCTACCGCATCGGCGACGGACGCGGCGGCGGCGGACGCGGGCAGCAGCGTTTCGCACCGCTCAACAGTTGGCCGGACAATGTGAGCCTCGACAAAGCGCGTCGGCTCTTGTGGCCCATCAAGCAGAAGTACGGGCGAAAGATCTCGTGGGCCGATCTGTTCATACTCGTCGGAAATGTCGCTCTGGAAACGATGGATTTCAAAACGTTTGGTTTTGGTGGTGGGCGCGAAGACGTATGGGAAGCGGATCAAGATGTTTACTGGGGCGCCGAAACGACCTGGCTCGCAGGCGACGTCCGCTACAAACACGGCTCTGAGGGTGTCGAGGGCGAAGGTGTGCTCGTGTCGGACGACGATGCGGACGGCGACATCCACAGCCGAAAGCTCGAAAATCCGCTCGGCGCGGTCCAGATGGGGCTAATATACGTCAATCCGGAAGGCCCGGACGGCAATCCCGATCCGATCCTAGCGGCGCATGACATTCGCGATACGTTTGGCCGCATGGCGATGAACGATGAGGAAACCGTCGCGTTGATCGCGGGCGGTCACACCTTTGGCAAAACGCACGGAGCGGCGCCGTCCGATAATGTTGCTGTCGAACCGGAAGGTGCGGGCATCGAGGCTCAGGGCTTTGGCTGGCACAACAGCTTTGGCTCGGGCAAGGGAGCCGATACGATCACCAGCGGCTTGGATGTGACCTGGACGACAACGCCGACAAAGTGGGGCAACAATTTCTTTGAAAACTTGTTCGGCTTTGAATATGAGCTCACCAAGAGCCCGGCCGGTGCCCAACAGTGGGTTGCAAAAGGGGCAGATGCGACAATACCCGATGCATTTGATGGGCCAAAGCGGCTGCCAACGATGTTGACCACTGACTTGGCGTTGCGTATGGATCCCGCATACGAAAAGATCTCGCGGCGTTTTCTCGAGAATCCGGACGAGTTCGCGGACGCATTCGCCCGTGCCTGGTACAAACTGACGCACCGCGATATGGGCCCGAAAGGCCGTTACCTTGGGCCCGAGGTGCCTGAGGAAGAGTTGATTTGGCAAGACCCTATCCCTGAGGGTGTATCGATTAGTGATAGCGACGTCGCAGCTCTCAAGGACAAGATACTCGCTTCCGGTTTGACGGTTTCACAGCTCGTTTCAACCGCATGGGCATCGGCGTCAACGTTCCGCAACGGCGACAAACGCGGCGGCGCGAACGGTGCACGAGTACGGCTTGAACCACAGCGTGGTTGGGAGGTCAACAAGCCGTTCCAACTCGGCACGGTGCTGGCTACACTCGAGGGCATCAAAAACGGTTTCGGCAAGCAGGTTTCGCTCGCCGACCTGATCGTTCTCGGCGGATGTGCTGCGGTTGAGAAGGCAGCCATGGATGCCGGATATGATGTGACGGTTCCATTTACACCGGGACGCGGCGACGCATCGCAAGAGCAGACCGAAGTCCATTCGTTCGAGTACCTCGAACCGCAGGCCGACGGATTCCGCAATTATAAGAAGGGCCATCACAGAACCCCGGCCGAGGAAATGCTGGTTGACAAGGCGCAGCAGTTGACATTGACGGCACCTGAGATGACCGCTCTGGTCGGCGGTATGCGTGTTCTCGGAGCGAACTACGACGGGTCGCAGCACGGCGTCTTCACGTCGCGTGTCGGTTCGCTGACGAACGACTTCTTCACCAATCTGCTCGATATGAACATGAAGTGGGAAGCGTCCGGTGATGCGTTTGAAGGCTGCGACCGCACAACCGGCGCACCAAAATGGACGGCATCGCGGGTCGACCTCGTCTTTGGCTCGAACTCGGAACTTCGTGCACTCGCTGAGGTTTACGCATGTTCGGATTCAGAGGAGAAGTTTGTCAGCGACTTCGTCGCGGCGTGGGACAAGGTGATGAACTTGGACCGCTTCGATTAATTGCTCAGACAGTAAAAACTTAATAGTTTTACCATAGATGGACACAGACAACCTCAGATCAATTTGTTGATCTTATCCGTGTCCATCTGTGTTTAATTCGCGTTAGGTAAAGATCCCAGCCGCTACGGCCGGTACTTACCGACTAGATAATAGGCCGGCTCGTGAAGACCCAATAAAGAATTAAACCGCTCACCACGATCGAACCCACCAAAATGGCAATGAGCAGCCCGATCAATCCAACCACAAAAACGTAGTCACTTGTTTTGCCTTTGCCCAGTCCCGCAGCCCGCGTGCGGATGAGGTTCATATTTTGCTGGTTCGATTTCCACACAAAATCGAATGCATCGCCGATAAACGGCATTATTCCCACGACATAATCGAGACCGATATTAAATGCCATCCGCAGCAGCGTGATCTTTGGAACGCCATAACGGACGCCAGCGACCAGGATATAAAACGAAGCGAAACTGGTCAGCGTATCGCCCACATTCGGTATCAGACCAATCACCGCATCGAGCCCAAACCGCCAACCCGTTCCAGGCACACGAAACAGCCCGTCAAGGTAATGTGACAGGTCGTCAAGCCCTTTCTCGACCTCGATCTTTTTTTGTGGTTGCATTTCGGTCATAAATTTTTACCACAGTGGACACAGGGAGCACGGAGTGATCAATTGAATTACTATTTCTTCCTCGGTGATCTCTGGGTACTCGGTGGTGAACTACCTTCGATAATTTTCACGGTAATTACTCTATCGCCTCGCACAATATTATCGACAACCTTCATATCCGTCTCATTTACGTGGCCGAAAACTGTGTAACCGCCATCAAGATGCGGTTGCGGCGAGTGTGTGACGAACCATTGCGAGCCGCCGGTGTCTTTGCCCGATAACGCCATGCCTACCGCACCGCGATCATACGGGAGCATATTGACCTCACACCGGATCGACCAGCCGGGGCCGCCGTTGCCGTCACCGCGCGGGTCACCGTCCTGCATCACAAAATTTGGCACTACGCGGTGAACCTCTAAGCCGTTAAAGTAACCCGAGCGGGCGAGCTTTACAAAATTATCGACGGTGAGTGGGGCTTCCTCAGGATTGAATACAATTGTAAATGTTCCTTTGTCAGTCGTAAGAACGGCCTTGATCGTGTCGTTTTTACGACCTAAGGCCAGCCGGTAATCGGCCTCGATATTCAGCACCTGCCCAAGCTTTGTGCCGAACACCGGCGAATACGGCAAAACCTGATCCTTTTTATTCTTGCGGGCATTCTCTAGGCTCGTTGCGATCTCGGGAAAATCCGTTTGTAGGTCTTTGTCCGCAAGGATGTCGAACGCCTTTTTACGGACAAGGTAATCGGGCGCGTTCAGAGCAACGAGTAATGTGCCGACCGATTCTTTTTTATCGAGCTTGAAAATAGCATTGAGGGTCGCAAGCTGTGCGTCATTATCGAGCTTATCCGTGAGCAAGGCTTTCACAAATGCGGAATTCAATGCTTTGACGTTCTCTTTCGATCCAGGTTGTTCGCCAAGAAGTGCCGCCGCGGCCGCACGCGTCTGAACATCTTTGTTATTGAGCGCTGCGAGCAGGACTTCATTCAGATCGGCCGTCTTGTAGCCCGCAAATGCTCGAAGCACGTCGGGGGCAGCCAGCATCCGCTTGCCCTCGGTGACGGGGTCAGCCTCAGCATAGGCCCTTGCCAGGATACGAAAAACATCAGGAGCCTCAGCCTTGAATTTTTTTCCTTCATCGTCGATTGGCTTGATGGTCGCGAGTTCCCCTACCATCTGTGCAAGCGTGCTGAGCTGCCGCCAATCGGTCAGGTCGGGTTTCGCTCCCTCGTCGCCCTTGCCGGGAGCGATCCGGATACGCGCGACATAGACCTCAGAGGTGTTACCGTTGTCGATCTTAGCGAATTCGCGAAAGAGGTTGACGGCCCTTTCGTTACGCGTGTTAGCAAGAAGCCGTCCGAGAGTTGTGGCAACCTCGATAAATTCGTTTTGCTCGGCTGGTATAAAATTCAGCTTCTTTAAAGTTTTGATCGTTTCAAGCAAAGTTTCGCCGTGTTGTAACAGTTGGTCGACAGCCCTGACGTCTTTTGTTCCGGCAAGCGCACGGATCGCTGATACCCGCACACGTGAGTCTTTGTCGGTCGTCGCGGCTATAACCAGCATGTAAGGTGCCACTTTGTCCTCGGCAGCTCCGAGCGCCCGGGCGGCGTTTGCTCTTGCCACCGGATCGATGTCGGTTGTTAGCATTTTTATAAGCTCAGCGTTAGTATTTTTGGTTCGCAGGCGGGCCATAGTGTTTGCGGCGTCGGCGCGAATTCGCGCGTCCGAGTCGCTGAGAAATCTGGCTGCGATCACATCCGCACCATCCGGCTTCGCTCTTAGTACGGCTGTAATGGCAAGCCGGGTGACTTCGTTATCGCGCATCATTTTCATTCCCAATTGAGCATTCAAGCAATCCAGAATTGCGATGCCGAGTGCTTTGGAATGCCCGTCTTTGGGGTTCGCGGCGGCGATTTTTCCGGCGGCTTCGACAGCACGCGCTTTGACCGCGAATGGCGTTCTTACATCTTGCAATGCGATTGAAATTGCGTCCGCCGCCGTCACCGACTCGATCTCACCGAGGGCGAACGCGGCCATCGCTCGTACAGGTGTGGATTGATCGTTATTTAGTAAAGCACTAAGAGGCGGGACCGCCGCGTCGTCTCCGATACGTCCGGCGGCGAGCGCCGCACGCGTCCGAATAGATTCACTAGCACTCGCCATTAGGACTTCAAGTGATTTGTCGTACGCACGGGCGTCCTCGGCTTTGGCGATCTTTATAAGAGTTGCCGTTGGTATTTGCCCGAAGATCGAAAAAGCCGATGTCGAGAGTAACAATAGAATGTAAACGAATTTCATAATCAAAATTATTTCTGTCGCCCCTTTTCACGGACACTGAGTTCTTTTTTTGACGGCCGATCCCCGTTCCGCTTTGCTTTACGTGGGGCTAAATTCTTCCGTTGCTCCGCAGCTTAGGTATCTATTGCTGCCGAAACCTGGATGATATCAAAACTTGTCGTAATCTCAGCAGTCGGGCGAACGGTCGCGGCGACGGAGCAGTATTTTGTATCGGAAAGCTCAATCGCGTCGGCGACTGCCTTTTCGCAAACGTTGTGCCCATGCACGATATGGTGGACGTGGAACTTGGTAAATTTTCGCGGATGTTCGTCAAAACGCTCACCCTCGACCTCTACCTTGTAGCCGGTCACATCCTGTCTTTTTTTGAGCAAGATCGAGATAACATCCGCCGCAGTACAAGCGGCAACAGAGACGAGCAACATCTCGACCGGCGTCGGTGCAGCATGCCTATCACTCTTGGTATCAATGATTTGTGCGTGCCCGCTTGGCGGTGTACCGATGAAAAATTCGTCACCTGCATATTGGACAGTCGCCTTATAGGAATTTTCAGCCATAAAATACTCCGTTGCCGTATAGGCGAATTTTAGCACAGGTGGACATGGGATATCCGCATTAGAAACAACCATTGGCACGAAAAATGCTTCTTAAAGCGTTGGATAAATTTGCGTCCATTGAAACCCGTTTAGGTGAGGAAAAAATGAACAGATTCATTAACAGATTTTCGCTTTCGATAGTTGCTTTTACTATTGTGTTTGGAACATTCGGCATCGCTAATGCGCAGAAACGCAACGACCGCGATATTCGTGATGCGGTGCGGAGTCTCAATTCAAAGATCGAGGATTTTGAAAACAATCTGCGGTATGAAATGCAGAGTAATTCGTCGAATAACGGCCAAACGTCAGATATTTCGGACGACATCCGCAATTTGCGTGACAGCGTTCAGGAATTTCAAGACAATTATGACCGAAGACGTGAAAATCGCGAGGACGTAAATAAAATCGTCGAAGCCGCACGGCCAATAAATGAGTTTTTGCAAACTAATTCTCAAAACCGCCGTGTCGAAGGCGACTGGACCGGCGTTCGCAAACAGATCGAAAGGCTGGCCGTAAATTACGGCGTTTTACCAAACTGGAACAACATCCAAAATTCTCAAAGCATCGGTAATTATCCGATCCCGGTTCAAACCAGGACGCTAAATGTTGGCCTCTCGGGTACATACGATCTCGACGCGGCCCGCAGCGAGAGCGTTGACGACGTTGTTGCCGACACCAGTATCGGCACCGAGCAACGCAAAGACCTCAAAGACAAACTCGTCGCTCCTGAGCAGATCGCTATAGATATTCGGGGCAATCAGGTCACGCTGGCGACCACAAATGCCTCGCCCGTAAAATTCACCGCCGACGGCAGAGACAAAACTGAACAGTCACCCTCGGGCAAGACGGTTCGGCTGAGGGCCACCATTGCCGGAGATAAGCTCATCGTTTCAAGCCTCGGCGGTGAGACCGATTATACGATCACATTTACGTCGATAAGCGACGGCAAGGGAATGAAAGTCTCGCGCCGCATCACGACGGACTATCTAAACCAGACCGTTTTCGCCGAGAGTGTCTATAACAAAACCGACTCGGTCGCACAGCTTGGCATCAAAGGCGGAACGACCGCTTCGTACGACCCGAATGGCGGTTATTCAGATAACGACCAAACCGGCAGTGTCTCGAACGGCAATGCCTCGAATGGCAGTTTGCCGAGAACATCGACGCCGCGTCCGGGCAATTACGTCGTACCTAACGGAGTTGTCATAAGCGGGGTTTTGGACAATGAGATCAATACAAACGTCTCGCAAAACAAAGACCGCTTTCGGTTGACGGTGCAGTCGCCCAACGAATTTCGCGGTGCTACGGTCGAGGGCTACATTACGGGTATCAACCGCTCAGGCAAAATTACCGGACAGCCGAATCTGACGTTCAATTTTGAAAAAATAACGCTTAGAGACGGCCAGACCTATGATTTTGCGGGCTATCTGCAATCGGTCAGTGATATGAGCGGCAAAACCGTCGCCGTCGATAACGAAGGAACTATCAAAGGCGAAAGCCAAACCAAACAGACCGTCAAACGCGGCGGAGTCGGAGCCGGACTCGGTGCCTTGATCGGTGCTATCGCCGGCGGAGCAAAAGGAGCTGCGATCGGTGCCGTTATAGGCGGCGGCGCGGGTGCAGGTTCCGTGGCCGTAACCGGTCGTAACGACATTCAGCTGCAGCAAGGTTCGACGATAACGGTTCAATCTTCTTCGCCTATACAGAGAGACCGGTAGGATAATTAACCATCGATGGACACTGACAAACACAGATAAGGAAATTCATACCATTGGTATATGACAATTAGCTCGGACGGGTGATCATAAAGATTGCTCGTCCTTTTTATTTTGTCTATCATCTCTTTATCCGTGTCTTTCCGTGTTTAGCTTTGGCTAATTTCTTATGCGTGAACTTCCAGAAGAGATCGAACAATACCGTGACCGCAAATGGCGGCGTGAAGAGTCGCTCAAGATCGACTCGGCCGAAGAGGTAGAGGCGATGGTCGAAGAACTAGGGTTTTGCCTCGGTCTCACCGATGTTCGCAAGGGTTTGCCGTCAGTTTTTACGGCTGTTTGCGGCCGCAGAGACGCTCACTTGCCGCGAAACGTTCAGAAGGATTACGAAGCCAGCCGGGCGTGGGTGCTAAAAGACGAAGTGATCGCGCGCGGCAAGCTGTATTACGGAAAGCTAATAAAAGGCAAATCGTGGTTTCTCGCCCCGCGAATGATCCCGGTTTTTAAAGCGATCTGGGGTGTCCCGAAAAACCGAGAGCCAAAGGATCTTTCCGGCAGCTCTCACAAGATTCTGAAGGTGTTGCGAAAAGAATGGGAAATGGGATCGGCCGATCTTCGGGCTGCAACTGGTATTACCACCAGACCGCGATTTAACAAGGCCCTCGACAAACTCCAGCGGACGATGAAGGTCGTGCCGCAGGAGGTGGTCTATGTCCCCAAATTTACCTACATCTGGACACTCGCCGATGCTCGTTTTCCAGAGGAAATGAAGAAAAAAATACCGCGTGACGAGGCCGTTCGTGAGATCGCCCGTGCATATCTGCAAATGTGCGGCATGACCCTACTCGGCGATCTTTCGCGGCAATTCGGCTTTTACCGTTGGGAATCCGGTCGGGCCAATCACCAGCTTGTTGAGGAAGGGTTTGCTGAGCGTTTAGCTACCGGTGTGTATAAACGAAGATAATTCACCACAGAGTTACAGAGCACACAGAGAAATCAAAAAATTGCTTAACATCTCCGCGTTCTCTGTGGCTCAGTGGTGAAATCTTATTTGCTCTTTCGCGTGCGGCTCTATTTTTTGGGCCACACGATCTTTTGCTGGTTCTGAACGTTTAGCTCCTTGACCTTTACCGATTTGGCGGCGTCGATCTCTTTCTGCGTGAGGAACTGCGATGGCGTCAGCTCAAATATATCGAGGCCGCGTGAGATCTCGGACGAATAAATATGGCCGTTGTACCAGTAAGCGGACCACGAGCCGCCGAGTACCAGGTTATTAGGGTCGATGGGGCCGCGATCAAAATAGGCGATCTCCTTCGGATGTTGGGCATCGGTAAAGTCCATGATCGAAATGCCGCCCTGATACCACGCCTGTACCATAATATCGCGGCCCGGAACCGGAATTATCGAACCGTTGTGAGCGACGCAGTTCTCAGTGTCGCCCTGTGCCGATGGCATCTTGTAGTAGCTCGCAAACTTTAACTTGCCACCCTCAATGTTAAAGATCGAATCAGCTCCCCAGACGATCGGGTCATTTTCGCGGCAGCGGGCACCGAGGCCGCCGCCCCATTCATCAGTAAACACAACCTTTTTACCGTCATTCGAGAACGAGGCTGAGTGCCAGTACGAGTAGTTGGGGTCGTTGACCGCATCAACCCGTTTTGGATTGGCGGGGTCTTTAATGTCAAGCAGGATGCCGTTGCCCTCGCAGGCTCCCGCCGCCAAACCGATCGCTGCATAGACGGTGATGTCATGACATTGGTCGGTGGGCGTTTGCTTATCAAGCGCACCATGGGTACCGCCGTTCGTCAGGCCGGCGATCGCATTTGTTCGTGAATCGATAAATATTCGCGGGCTCGACACGACCTTTGCATCCTGAGGAGCCTTAACCGGCACCTTTATCACATCGATGCGAAACTTGGCAGTTTCGGAATTTTCGTCAGGGGTGCCATCCGAGCAGCCGCCGAGCTCTTCGTTCTGACGGACAAACGAGGTGCCTGAAACATAAAGATAAACATTGTTCTTATCCTTAGGATTGAGCACCAAAGTGTGCGTGTGCGACCCGCGGCAGGTCTGGACGGCGCCTACCTGTTTTGGATTCTTGATGTCTGAGATATCAAATATCCTGACGCCGCGAAAGCGATCTTTCGACGCTGCGGGATGCGCACCCGGCGTGGCCTCGATAGGAAAGCCGGCCGCGCTGCAATCGAGACGACCGTTTGGCATTTCGACCGACATAAACATGAGATTTTTGTAAACCGACACATCGCCTTGGCCGCCCGGGCAGATGATGTTGGTCAGCAAAAGAGCATTTGCGGGATCTGAAATGTCATAGATGCTCATCCCGTAAAAATTGCCCTGAAACAGCCGATTGCCCTGGAACGCAAGGTCCGAATTTGCAAAGGCGAGACCTGCCAGGACGAGTTTCATCGGCGGCGGGATCTTTGACGTGTCGCCCGCGATAATGCTCGCACCCCTTTCCACCTTGGCGTCAGTAGGGTCGCTAGAAAGCTGAAACGCTTCAGCTTTTTTCATCGACTTCACGAGTCTGAGACCCGACGCAGCTTCGCCAGCGTCGTACATACCCGGTTTCAGCTTCGCGCGCGGATCATTTGCATTCGAGCCTATCATCCCGGCGGGAAGCGGCGGAGCCGGTTTAGGTGCAAACGGATTTTGTGGCGGGGCGGGCACCGGAGTTGCCGTTTGAGCCAGCGTCACGGTCGCAAAACACGAACACAAAACAAAAAAAGCTGCAAATAAAAGCAAAGTGTGTACTCGATTCATAATTTCTCCTCTTACGGTTTTTTACCCAACATGGTTTGCATTATCCTGATCTCAGCGCGTTGACCGCTGTCAACATCGGTCGCGAAATTGAACAGCTCGGCGTCCTGGCCCGCACCCGCTGTATCATACAGGTCCTTGACCATGACCAGCGCCCCACCGTGATGCTGGATCATGCCCTTCAAAAAAAGTTGATCGAACCCCACTCCCTTTGCTCTTCCCAGATCCCTCATCTGCTTTGAGGTAAGCATTCCCGGCATTAGCATCTGATGATCCATGTGCATACCTGGCATATTCATGCCTGACATATTATCCATTCCGGACATCGGCATCGAAGGACGCTCGCCTCTGGCTTCGAGCCAGCGTTTCATGAAATTCATTTCGTCTGACTGTGAGTGGTTGATGCGCACTCCCAGTAAGCGGAGATCTTTGTTCTCCGTACGAGACTCTATCAAAGCGGTCATTTCCACGGCTTGGGCATGATGCATGATCATCCCCTGCATGAACTCTGCATTTTTTTGAGAACGCGGCGGCAATGTTGCCATTGTTGTTGACGGGAGTATCCGGGACGGCTGGCCCGGCGCACCGGGTTGAACGATGACCGGCGGCGGCTGGGTATCAGCTTGCTGGGCGCAAACTGGAAAAGCGGAAATGAACGGGAAAATAGCGAGGAAAAGCCATCTTACCGCTCTCAGCGGGAGATTCGAACGAAACGACTCTATCGTCAATTCACAATGCATTGAGTTCATACGCTGCGGTTTTACCCCTCTGTTTTCACCTTACTTTTTACCTAATCAGAGCACCAGTAACCTAGTACTTAATCAATTCCTGCACCGCCCTTTCGACATCTTCCGACTGCGGCAATATGAAATCTTCGAGCTGCGGCGCGTAGCCGACAAATGTGTCGGTCGCTCCGACGCGGCGAACCGGAGCGTCAAGATACTCGAACAAC
>JBDSCV010000067.1:0-4943 GCA_039920905.1 Pyrinomonadaceae bacterium | reverse complement strand
TAAAAGCGAGGCGGAAACTGACGAGCGGTAGGCGTTCGTTTTCGATCACAACGACGCGCAGACCATTGTCGAGCGTCGTTACAAACGGTTTTTGTATATCAAAAGAAACCGGAGCAAGCGGCCCCGGCGGATTTTTTCGTAATTCTGGTGTCATAAAAAAAGATTTTTCAACGCAAAGACGCAAAGTCGCAAAGTTGAAAAAACAGTTTTCGAGACGCGACCAAAAAAATACTTTGCGTCTTTGCGTCTTTGCGATTTTGCGTTAAATTCCTACCCCTTTCCCGCAGGTACAACGTCGAGCAATGCGCGGTTATCCGTATTCAAATAAACGCCCACGGCGTGTCTGATCTGCTCGGCGGTCACCGCAAGCAGCTCGTCGAGATCGGTATTTACAAGCATCGGGTTGCCATCATAAAGGGCACATTCCGCGATCTGCTGGGCCCGCGACATCGACGATTGACGCATACGCACCGAATCATTGATCAACTGATTTTCGATCTTTTCCATCTCCTCGGAGGTCGGGCCGTGAGCGGCGAGATCCTGGATCTCATTCATTATTGTCTCGCGGATCTTGCTCAGGTCTTTTTCCGGTTTTGGTATCGCACCGACAAAGATGCTCGACGGGCCGCGTCGTTCGTCCGTAAAACCAAAAAGCTGGATCACCGATTCCTCACCCTTTACTAATTTCTGATAGAGCCGCGAACTTTCACCGTCATACAACACTTTTCCGGCAAGATACAGGGCATTAAACTCAGGCGAACGCCGCTGCGGTATCTTCCAGCCGATCAAAAACGCGGGGAACGGTGCGAGTTTGTCTTCCCATTCCTTGTAGGTCGCCGCGACCTCGGCCGGTTCGGTTACATCGAGCGCGGGCGGCAGCGGCTGTGACACAATATCGCCAAAATACGTCTCGACTAATTTTTTTGCCTCGTCCGCCTCAAACGCACCGGACAAAACGAGCACAGCGTTATTCGGCGCGTAAAAGATGCGAAAAAACTCCTGCACGTCCTCAACCGTGGCGTCGTCGAGATGCTCCATCGAGCCGATCGTGGAGTGGGCGTTGGCAAAATTCTTATAGATCATCTCGTTGATCAGCTCGAATATCTGCCCGTACGGCTGGTTGTCATACCGCAAACGCTTTTCTTCTTTGACGGCCTCGCGTTGATTGTCGAGATTCTCCTGAGTAACGGCCAGCGAACGCATCCGATCCGATTCGAGCCACAGAGCAAGCGGCAACTGATTCGCAGGAAGTGTTTCGTAATAATTCGTCCGCTCACTCGACGTGGTCCCATTCATGGTACCGCCAGCCTTCATTATGTGCTGAAAATGTCCGGCCTTTGGCACATGTTCCGACCCTTGGAACATCATGTGTTCGAAAAGGTGAGCAAAACCCGTGCGCCCTTCGCGTTCATTACGTGAACCGACGTTGTAATAAACGGCGACCGACACGACGGGAGCTGCATTATCAAAATTAAGGACGACGCGAAGGCCGTTTGTGAGACTGTATTCCTCGATCTCAAGCGGCGGTAATTTGAATGTTTCTGACATAATTTTCCTAGATTTATGAGAACATTTTGGGGCCTAGAAATCAAAAACGCCGTTCTGTGTCAGAACCGGGAGCGGTAGCGACCTGGTTCCTTTCGCCGGCTTAAAGAACCCAGTCGCTACCGCGCCGGTTCTGACACTTCTTCTCTCTGGAATTTCACCTCGTTTCGATGTATAACTTAGTCAACAAAACTGTGATCGGTGGTTATTTGGGTGCCGCCAAAACCACCGATCTTTTTTTCAGTCAAAGACCGAATGGAAATACCGCGTTCTTTATCTCAGGAAAGTTGTATTTCATACTTCTATGATCCAAACTCGTTCTATCATCTGTCTATTTTGTCTTGTTTCTCTCTCGGCGGGCCAAACCAGTGCTCAGATGAAGGCTCCCCTAAATCCGGCGGTTGATCCATTCACTATTAAGCGAGGGAGTACATTTTCAGCATCAGGCGGTTCGCCCGCAGCACGTTCCAACAGAAGCGAAACGATCGAAAAACCCTCCCGCATCGCTGCCGACATTCGCGAAGCTACAGCTATTATCGCCAGTAATCAAATCGACGGCCGCGCGGTAAATACTGCTGAATTAACCAAGTCGGCCCTCGGCGGCATGCTCCGCGTCCTCGACCCGCATTCAAATTTTTACGCCGCCGCCGAGTGGAAAGATCTGCTCGACGAGCAACGGAGCGGCTACACCGGCATCGGCGCAACGATCGCGAATTTTGAAAGGTCTGGCATCACCGACACCTATATTCTGTCCACGTTTCCCGGCTCACCGGCTACTTCGTTTTGGCGATAAGACCGTTGCGATAAACGGCGAGAAAATGACGGGAAAAGACTCGAATGTGGTACGGGACAAGATACGCGGCGGAAGCGGAACGATCTTTCGTCTGACGGTCGAGCGCTCGGCTACAAATCGCATTGAGACTATAGAGATAAGCCGTAACCGCGTCCCGCAGCCGTCAATACCGGACGCCTACATTTTGCGGCACGGCACTGGCTATATCGACCTTTCCGAGGGATTTAACTACACGACATCTGACGAGTTTGATGCCGCTCTGCAGCAACTAAAACGAGGGGGAATGAGATCGCTCGTCCTCGATCTTCGCGGCAACGGCGGCGGGATCGTCGATCAAGCCATTAAGGTCGCCGAGAAATTTCTGCCCGCCGGAACGCTCACATTGACCCAGCGTGGACGCACACGAATCGACAACCGTGTCTGGAAATCGACAAACACAAATCCCGATCAAATGCCGCTCGTCGTGCTTGTCAACGGACAAACGGCGTCGGCGTCGGAGATAGTCGCGGGAGCGTTTCAGAACGATGACCGGGCGATGATCGTCGGTGAAAAAACCTTTGGCAAAGGCCTCGTCCAAAGCGTGATCGATCTGCCGGGCAGCACCGGCCACATTGACGACGGCACGATATCTGACGCCTTCGGGGCGTTCGATCCAGCGGGACTATTCAAAGATCGACCTGTACGACTATTTCAACCACAAAAGCGGCGTCGAAGCGATCGACAAACCATATTTCGAGGCCAGGACTATCACCGACCGCAAAGTCTTTGGCGGCGATGGCATCCAGCCCGACGAAGCTTTCAAAGTCGACGAGATCAACCAAATCGAAGCGTCGCTCCTTGATCCTATCTTTGTGTTTGCAAGTGAGGTTGTAAATGGCCGCGTCCCCGGACACGAAAATTATCGTGCGGGTGCTCTAACATTTGGAAAGCGTGTGACGCCGGGCGTTCTACCGGTGACCGAGGCGCTGCTGGTAGCCTTTACTGACTTTACATTGAAAAACCCGAGCTCAAAATATTCGCGATCAGCGCTCAAAAGTGAATCGGCGTTTATCAAACTGCGTCTGCGTTACAATCTAATTATGGCGTCGTTTGGAGCGGTGTCTGCCAATCAAGTCCTGACAGAAGATGACGCCCAGGTAGCAAAGGCGGTCGAAACCCTGCCGCGTGCCGCCCAGCTTGCTCAATTGGCAGCAAAGGCACGGCTTCAGGCCAACCGCTAGCCGATCATTTTTTATATTTGAGGACCACGCCGTTAGCTCCCACGGCCCAGCCATATTTTTTATCCATATAAAGGCCGTAGAGCCGTTCGGTGGTGTTGCTTTCCTGGCGGACCCAGGACTTTCCTCTGTCGTTTGAGCGGAGAATATCACCTGCGTAACCGACGATCCAACCGTTTTTGTCATCGGCGAAATCTACGCGCATAAGGGTGTCATTAAAATTCGTTATGACCTTGTCCCAGCTCAAACCGCCGTTCTCAGTTCGGAGGATCGTTCCCGTTTTGCCCACGACAAACCCTTCGTTGTCATCGCGAAAATCGACATTGTATAACGGGATCAACGTACCCGACGATTGTTTCGCCCAAGTCCTGCCCTCATCGGTCGAGGCGAGAATGACGCCGTTATCGCCCACGACCCAGCCATGGGAATTGCCATTAAAATCGAGGTGAAACAGCTCTTTTTTTGTCGGGAAGGTCATTCTCTGCCATGTATCGCCGCCGTCCTCGGTACGCATCATCAACGAATCAATGACAACATCGTCGCCCTTGACATGCCGGAGCACGGAACCGATAACATAGCCGTGTTTCTTGTCCGAAAACTTTATGCTGAGGAATTCCGGTGTATCCGCGCCAAATTCGCCCGTGCGATAGATGCGAATGTCCTGCCACGTCCTGCCGGCGTCACGTGTGATGAAAATCGTTCGTCCCGCCACGAGATAACCGTTTTCGTCGTTACGAAAATATATCTCGTTGATATCCTCGGTCGTGTTCAGCGGATATTTAGCCCAACTCTTTCCGCCGTCGGCGGTCGAAGCGAGATAACCGTTGTCACCCGCGATCCAACCGCGGTCAGACGATGTAAAGAAAACAGCTATCAGGTCGTCCTGCACGTTAGCATTTTGCATCACCCAGCCCGTCTGAGCCTGTATATTGAGGCAGCAAGTAAATACGAGCAATAAAGCCAAAAAAATGATCTTCAATGTGTTATCTCCAAAAAAAGGTGACCCCGCCAATAGAATAATCGTTCACTGACCGAAAATCACCTTATCGGATGTTAATTTACGTTGTATGGTTTACATCAATCTTTATTTCGTTATCCGGTAAACCTTGCCTTTCCAGACGATCACGATCTGCTCGCCGAGCGACAGATACTGTGCAATCTCGCGTTCGCGTTCGATAAGCCTGAAGTAATCGTCGCTAGCAAACTTGATCGTCACCTCGGGCAGACGCGCCGCGTCCGAATATTCGGAATCGATCCACACGGTGTTTTGGTTGATAAAGTTCTTATTCGCGACGAACTGGTTTTGCGAGGTGTTGCGGATCAATATTTGATCCTTTTCCTCTTTGCCCTCGACTGCCACCGATTGCGTATTCATCTGCATCGAGTTC
>JBDSCV010000066.1:0-4844 GCA_039920905.1 Pyrinomonadaceae bacterium | reverse complement strand
AGGTTCGCGATCGGATAATTAATGGCGCTAATGTAAATGGCAAAGACGAAAATTACGACAAGATCACGCCTTTATTTATTGCGGTCGAAAACGGCAACATCGAGATGGTGCAACTGCTGCTTGATTTTGGTGCCAAAATAAACGCCCGCGATGGCAGTAAACAGACGCCGCTGATGCGACTTGACGACGATGCGACGCCGGAGCTTGCCGGGCTTTTGCTGAAGTATGGAGCAAAGATTAACCTGACCGACAACGAGGGAAACTCTGCCTTAATAATTGTCGCCGGAAGTATTAAACCCGCAGTTTTACGTGTTTTGATAGACGCCGGGGCCGACGTAAATCTTGTCAATAAAGAGGGGCAAACTGCGCTTATGAATGCCGCCGACAACGACATCCTCGAGAGTGTCCGGCAATTGCTCGTCGCTGGGGCAAAAGTAAATCTCAAAAATAAAGAGGGTGAAACGGCCCTGGACATGGCTTCTGACGCCGAGATCGAGGGGTTGCTGGTTAGCTACGGCGCAGAAATTACAAAAACGAAGGAAGCGGCTGAGATCAAATCATGGCACGATCCTAGTCCATAGTGATCGTATAATATTTATCTTGAACGAAAGGGCCGTGTTTGCGGCGGCCCTTTTATTTAAAGGCATTTGCCCTTTTCGCAATCACAAATCGTGATAAAATGTGTCGTTCTGCAAATTTTGATTAACAAGCGCGACACTTGAAATACATTTATGAAATATTGCACGATCTGCGACGAGCGTTACGACGAAGAAATTATCCGGTTTTGTACAAAGGACGGCACGCCGCTGATCGACGAAGCCGAGCCGACGTTTACCGCCTTACCCAGCGAAAATCTCGACGCACCGGAAGATGATTTTGGTGAGGAAACGATAATTCGCCGAAAACCTGTAAATGCGGGCGACGAACCGATAATATTTGACGCCCAAGGGCAATCCGAACGCATCGTCATACCGACCACGCCAGCCCCGGAGCAGCAGGTCAGGCCCCGAACGACCCAAGCCTATTATCCGCCGCCGCCGCAGGCAAATACGGGGAAAACGGTTGCTTTGACGATTCTTGGAACGGTCGTCGTGCTGGGTTTTGGTGTCGGGCTGTTTTGGTTCCTGCAAAAAGACACTCCGTCAAATATCAGCACCAACCTGAACGCGAATCTTCTAAATCAGAATACAAATCTGAACACAAATTTGGGTTTCGATTCGAATTTCAATTTCAATACAAGCGGCAATTTCAACACGAACTACAATATCAACACAAATTTTAACTCAAATTTGAAGACGCCAGCACCAACTCCAAAGCCAAGTCCCAGCGTTGCTCCATCGCCAACCCCGACGCCTTCGTCGAGTCCGACGCCGAGACCAACCGCTACCGTCCGCAGCAATGCAAATATCGGAACAGCGCCGGTTGGGACACCGAGAACTGGTCCGCGTCCACCTCCTTTGAACTCAAACCGACCGCCGGGAAACGGTAACTAACTCAGAAATTTAAAATTGAAAATGGAGAATTGAAAATAAACGGGGATTCCGATTCTCTATTCTCCACTTTCCATTCTCAATTTGGCCGCAAAGCCACGGCCATTTCGACTGCGCGGCGCGGGTCGATCACGCCCCAACCCTGCCGGTCAACTTCGTAATGCGGCAGCCGTTCGGCGGTGGAAATGAGGATCTTCTTGATCTGGGACGGAGTGAGACCAGGATTCGCCTCGATCATTTGTGCCGCCACCGACGAAACGATAGGAGCCGAAAATGAGGTGCCGTCGACATATTTGTAGTGTTTTGTGATGACGTGCTCTTGCCTGATCTTTAGCGTAATAATTTGTCTGATGCTGTAGACGGGCCGGTCTAATGCAGCGTCAAGTTCAGGGTCAACGCCCTGATTTTCACGGATAATTTCGTGCAGGTTTTCGTCACCACTCTTGTCGAGTTTTTCAAGCAGCTCGGCCTGCTGCGCGGTTGGCGTATTTGGCAGGATCGGTGCCGGTATCCAGATCGACGACGCGATGACCTCCGGTTTTTGCAAGCCGTCGATTGTCGGGCCGTACGACGAGCGGTACATACCGCGCTTGGCACGATTGATCGAATTACGATCGTCAAGCCCGCCGACAGCGATGCACGACGGTGAGCTCGCCGGCGGCACAACCGGGTGGTTTGGCAAATGCCCCGCATTGCCGACGGCACAAACGACCGTTATTCCGACTGCCGAGCATTCCTCGACGATCTGTGAGAGCGGATCATGCAAATAGCTCCGCTCTTCGTCACCGCCCGCCGAAATATTAACGATCCTAATACCGTATTTCTCACGATTATCGAGCACCCATTGTAAACCTTCCTGTATGTTCTCTTCAGTAATGCGTCCGGTGCGGGCAAGTTTGACGAGAACGACATCGGCCTCGGGCGCGAGGCCGCGATAAAATCCGTTCGAGAGCGACCCGTTCCCGGTGGCCACGACCGAGGTCATCATCCCGTGCCAGCTCGCTACGTCCGGCTGAAAGAGCGATAAAAGTTCTCCGTCGTCATCCAGCAGGCTGCGATAGGCGACGATACGATTTCGCGGCGTAGTCAAATCGACGTGCGGGTAAAAGCCCGAATCGAGAAACGCAATGGTCACGCCCTTACCGGTAAAACGCTCGTCCGCGTCGAGCCTGAGCGGCGTCGATAGAACATGCGAACCGTCCTTTTGCATCGCGGCGTCGGCGATAATATGGTCCTTGGCGCGTTCAAAAAGCCGCACACAACGGGCACAAACGGCCTGAAAATCCGCCGTATCAGGTGCATTTGCCCGGATCAGTTTTGCCAGATCGTCCGCCAGCGAAACAAGCGGAACATATTCGTCCCGCGTGTCGCGCGAGCAAACCGGACAAGCCTGATCACCGGCGGCAATATCCGCGATCGTGCTTTGGCGTGGAAATGGAATTGATTGTTGAGGAGTCATCGTTTGGAGTTTAAGTTTTCCATAACAGGCGGTTAAAATCAATTTTCATAGATGACGCATCGCACACACAAAAAGATCGGCCTCGCACTTTCTGGCGGCGGTGCACGCGGTTTTGCCCACATTAGTGTCTTAAAGGCGCTGGTTGAAAATAATATTCCGATCGACATGATCGCCGGAACTTCCGCCGGCTCGATCATTGGCGCGGCCTATGCGGCCGGAATGTCGGTCGATGACATCATCTCGATGGCGAATAAGGTCGGTTGGACAAACATGACCCGGCCGTCGCTCTCGCCGCTCGGCCTGTTATCAAATGCTCCGATGGGCAAATTTCTCGAAAAGCACTTCCCTGTTTCGCGTTTCGAGGATCTTTCAATTCCTTTCGCCGCCGTCGCTTGTGATTTTGAAAAAGGTGAAGAGGCCGTTTTTAAGGAAACCGGTGATCTTATTTTTGCGATCCGTGCGAGCTGCGCCGTTCCCGGCGTTTTTGCTCCGTTAAACGACGCGAATGGAAGACTTTTTGTCGATGGCGGCGTCATAGCGCCGGTGCCGACGGACGCTGTCAGGCAAATGGGTGCCGACGTCATCATCGCCGTGGATCTGCTGGCGTGCGGTGCCACCCTCCGGACAAGGCCGCGAACTGCGATCGGAATGCTCTTTCAATCCGCAATGTCTCTGCTTCGAGCGGCCTCACGCAATCAGCAATATCATGCCGATATTGTCATCGAGCCGCAGATCGCCCATCTGCGTCCCGATGAGATCAGCAAACGTGATGAATTCATTTCGTTGGGTGAGGCTGCCACGCTTGAGGCAATTGATAGAATTAAGACTGTTATTGAATCGGATAGGCCTAGTTCCTAACCGGACGTTTGGTGGGTTTTGGCTTCGGAGTTTCCGGCGGGAGCAAATATTTGACGGCGGACGTATTGCCGCCTACGGCCGTCGTGCCTTTGATCTCAAACTCAACATTCTTTACTATTTTGCCGTCCAGAAACAGATCTACGCGGTATTTTCCGGGCGTCCATTTCCCTTCCGGACGGCCCGAAAAATTTACACGGTTCTGCCCGTCTTTTGTGGTATAACTCGCGGTGACAACTTTCGTTTCGGGTTTTACACCCGAGACACTAACCGCAACAAAATTCATCTTTACGACTGATTTTGCGTTCGATTCGAGAAGCACGACGCAATAGATAGGAATATCGGTGGTTCTAAATTCCGAAACCTGCTCACCGGCTTTTCCATCACCGTCGTCCTTTGCCAAATAGACTTCCTCGATTCCGGTCGCGGGAGTCGCGGCGGCCGACGGTTGCGTTTGGGCGAATGCCGCAAAGGCAGAAACGAACATAATGAAAATTGTGAGTAGAAAACCTGATTTCACTTTCGGCCTCAATGCTAGGATCGCTATTTGTTTTGAAACGCTAAGACACCGATTGGTTGCATCGCCATCCAAAACTTTTACTCCACAGGTGGCGGCAACGGATGCTTTAATCACGCCATCTGATGCGATTCGTATTCTCACGAAGATTCTATATCCTGTTCGCGCTTGTCGTCGTGCCGCTTTCACTGTCAGGAATTTTGCAGCACTTGGCTACGCAGTGCTAATCTATGACATTTTACTCATTGCAGCGGCCGCAACCGACTATTTCATCAGCCGCCGTTTACCTGATGGTTTTGCGATATCGATAACGGAGCTGCTCTAACTCTTTTAATATGCCCTCTGAATTCTACTTGTTTTATAATTATATTATAATTATAATTCTGTCATGAATCGGCTTGAGTTTTCGTGGGATCCGGAAAAGGCGGTATCTAATCAGAAAAAGCACGGTGTTTCTTTTGATGAGGCTAAGAGCGTCTTTTATGACGAACACGCCAGATTGATCAACGACCCCGACGATTCA
>JBDSCV010000065.1:0-2523 GCA_039920905.1 Pyrinomonadaceae bacterium | reverse complement strand
AATGGAGCCGTCCATCGGAGTCGAACCGACGACCTTTCGATTACGAATCGAATGCTCTACCAACTGAGCTAGGACGGCTTATCTGATGTGGGCCGAACTGAAATTCGGCTGGCAAGAAATGTAATCCCTGCGTGCGCTTTCCGGCAAAGCCGAAATTCAGAATATACGTTTCCGACGCCGCTCCTGTCAAGTCAATCAAGAGTTCCAGATTCAAAGCTCAGGGTTCAAAGTTAAAGGACCTAAGTCAAAATCAAGCTTCTTGGCGATTTTGATTCTTGCAATTTAGGTAGTAACATTTGCTGTGAAGAACAAAACATACGTTGCAGGTAAAATATGAGTAAAGAATTTATTCTACGGCTGAACGAAGCGTTTGACAACGAATCGATGGCGGATGTCGCTAGGCGTTTGAAGATACCGCATGCGACGGTTCGAAATTACTATCAAGGCCGGCTTCCGGCACCCGACGTATTGATAAAGATCGCAAAAGAAACAGGCGTATCGCTTAACTGGCTACTGATCGGCACCGGTGATACGTATGCCGGGCAAGTCGCTCCGATCGGCCTCGGCAAATTTATTGAGGAAAAGATCGGCCAGATCGTTGATCAAAAGCTGGCAGCGAGGGAGTTTGTCGATATTCAGGATTTGGGAACGGCCGACGGCAGCGATGTTTTTGATGTTGAGGCCGCCGTGTTAAGACTCAACGATCCGGAGCGTGTGATGAGCGAGTGGCTCCGGCACGAAGGCCGCGACTACCCGCAGGATTATAGTGTCGTATTCTTTAACGGCTGGGAAACATTTTCCCCGGCTGACAAGGTCGCAGCTGTCCGCGATGCAAAACGGGTTTTTGATCGTTCGCTAGCTGGGTAATTTGCACACAACGGTATCTGTGCTACAATGTTGCACAAACAGAACGTAGCTCTCAACCGTTATGCGATTTCTCACCGAAAAAATCTCACAATTACATATCGGCTGGAACGAGCGCCCGTTGACCGAAGCCGATCTCTATCGTCTGTGCAAACGATTTAAGATTGGCGTTACGGAGATGCCGCTCACGACCGGCGGATTTTATTATCGTGTCATGGGCAAGGATTTTATTGCTGTTGACAGCAAACTCCCGGCGGCGAGAAAGCTGCTTGTACTATTCCATGAATTCGGCCATTTTCTGTTTCACACACCCGAAACAGGAGCGACGGCGAATTTTCAGGGCGTGGGCCGACGCACAAGACAAGAGTGCGAAGCCGACATCTTCGCTTTGTGCGCACTTATTCCCAGATCGTGGATCGAGAGCCGCCACCCGCAGGAACTCGTCGACGACGAAGGTTTTTCCGCCCAAATGATCGAGGAACGACAGAAGATATTTGCGAGTTACCGTCTTTGATCCGTAAGGACGTTCTGCCGATTTTAAAATTACGACAAATCGTTGTAAAATCCCGCGTGATCAAAATTCACCTATGTTTTCAGGAGAAAGTTTATGGCGATGAATGAACCTTTTGACTGGCGGCGATCCGACCGAAGACTCTTTGCGGCGGTCGCGGTGCTTTTCCCGATCGTTGTTTTAATTGGCTTTGCCAGAACCTATTATCTCAAGTTTGCGTTTGGCAATTCGCCGGTTCCGTCATTGCTTGTTCATTTGCATGGGCTTGTGATGACTTTGTGGGTCGGTTACTTTATCGCGCAGGTCTGGCTGATCCGTTCAAAGAACGTGCGTTTGCATATGAAGGTCGGGATGCTCGGCATCGCACTGGCGATCGCGATACTCTTCGTCGGATTTTTTACAATGATCTCAGCGGCTAAATATGGTTCGCCGTCAACCCCGCCGGATGTTGTACCGCTGGCCTTTCTGGCGGTACCGTTCTTTGATTTGTTGATGTTTGCCGGCCTTTTTGGGGCAGCGATCTACTTTCGTAACCGTCCGGCCAATCACAAACGGCTTATGCTGTTGACTGTACTTAACTTTCTGCCGCCCGCCGTCGGACGAATTCCCATCGAATCTTTCCAGACGCTTGGGCCGCTTTTCTTTTTCGGAGTTCCGGCGGCGCTTGCCATCGGTTTGCTGGTCCATGACACCTGGCGAAACGGAAAACTGAACGTCGTCTTTCTCGTCGGATCGTTGATAATGATCGCTTCATATCCAGTGCGCATAATCTTGTCGGGAACGGATGTCTGGATGCGGTTCGCCGGCTGGCTGGCAAGCCTGGCACCGTGATTCCCGAATTTTACTCGAGGCGATTACTGGATAGTACCGAGTGAATAGTGGATAGTTGAGTGGAAAGCCGTTATCAACTATTCACTTAATCTAATGTTCAAATTCGACAAACGTTTAATTCAGCGCATACGTGTTCCACTTGGATTTTTATTCGCGATCGTGTTTTTGGTTTTCGCCGCACCCACAGTTTTTAGCCTCGCGGTGGGCGGCGTTGTAGCGGCTCTAGGGGTTGTGATCAGGGCATGGGCGTCGGGGCATATTCAGAAAGCGAGCGTTCTGGCCGTTAGCGGCCCGTATGCATATACGCGAAATCCGCT
>JBDSCV010000064.1:0-15335 GCA_039920905.1 Pyrinomonadaceae bacterium | reverse complement strand
CCGCTTTGAGCGACTGTAATGATCTATTATTGAGATCCATCCGGCGTAGAATCTCCCCTATAACCCCCACCTGAGCTTTGGCATTCTGAGCCATCAGCCCAAAACCCGCTACAAACAAACTTATAATAAAAAAATTACGCATAAAATTTCAGATCGCCGCCGAATGATATTCTACTGGTTTGCCGTGCGGCCTCATTCTCCACCTATGACGGCCTCTGCCGGAGTTTGGGTTGCTAGCGTTCTTTGATTATTAAACCAAGCCTTTGGCGTTAAAAAAATAAATGCCAGAATTATGACGCAAAAAAGATCCCACTGCCACGAAGCACGTTCATAGTTCCAGTTAATAATGTTTTTCATACTAGGTGATAAGCAATAAGCGATAAGCAGTAAGCGGAAGAACCGAGCTTGTCGCTAATCGCTTATCGCTATTTCGATCAGTTAACAATATGCCCGTCACGCATCTGGATCGTCCGAGAACACACCGCCGCCGCCTCGGGATTGTGCGTGATCATAATGATAGTCTGATTAAATTTCTCGTTTAGTTCGCGAAACATATCCAAAACGATCTTTGAATTTTCCGTGTCGAGATTTCCGGTCGGCTCATCCGCGAGGATGATCGCCGGACCGTTTACGATCGCTCGCGCCAGGGCGACACGCTGCTGTTCGCCGCCCGAAAGCTCAAGCGGCTTATGATGCATTTTATCCTCGAGTTTGAGCAGCCGCAAAACCTCGCGTCGCCGGTCCGAATTTTTACTCCCGCTGCCAGTATGTATCTTTTCGGCGAGCTGCAGATTTCCCTCAGCACTGAGGGTCGGAAAAAGATTAAACCGTTGAAAAACAAACCCGATCTTTCGGCGGCGAATATCCGTTCGTCGTGCGTCCGAGACCTTTGACAGGTTCTCGCCGTCGATCACAATGCTGCCGCTCGTCGGGCTGAGCAAGCCGCCAAGAAGATGAAGCAGCGTCGATTTACCGCAGCCAGACGGCCCCATGATCGCGACAAACTCCCCAGCACTCACTTCGAACGAAAGGCCGCGCAAAGCCGGCACGTCCAGCTTCCCGATTTTATATGATTTCTTTAGATCGACGGTCTGGAGGATCGGTTTCATTAGGTAAGTTTATTGAAATCGCGTGACTCCGGTCTTGTTGGAACTGGGCGGCTGACCGACATTGGCTTCGTGCAGTTTTTTGTCCAGATCGATCTCTTCGAGATTCCACGAATTTTGGAGCACAAACGCAGCGTCCGGGAATGTCGTGCCGATCGTCACCGCCTCGGGCGACTGGTAAACCAGCTTCATCGAATATTTTTCTTTTGGCCGCGTCACCTGTATTTCGAGCGGCAGATTGGTATAGCTGCCGGATTCGGTCAGATTTCCCTCTCTTCCGTACGTAATGTCCGACTCAATTTCGCCCATAGCGTCAAATATCTGCTGACGAGCCATGCGAATGCCGCCAACGCGGTCAAACCAGAAGCGGCGGGCGATCAGCAATGTTCCATCGGCCTGCTTTGTAAATTCATCGAGCAGATAGTAACCCCGCATCACCCGTCGCAAAGGTGATTTTTTATCGACGCTTCGGTCGTCTTCGATCTCAAAGATCGAGCTTTGTGTATAAACGTTAGCTTCGTCAGTCGGACGAACGAGCATGGCGTCGGTAAAATGCTGCGGCCTGAGATTAGCAAAAGCATTTACATTCTGCTTCGCGGTCTTGGCATTTTCAAGCGCCGTAGTGCTCAGAGTTTTTTGCAGCTTTGAATAATCGGCGTTATTCGTGCCTTTTACGAATTTCTTGTATTTGCCGGTTCCGCCGTCCTGCAAGATCGCTACACGAAATGTCTCGCCGTCCGACGTCATCTGGGCAACGTCCGATTTAATGATCGGCACCTGAACCTTTAACAATATCTTTCCCGGACGCTGGACGACAACCTCACCATCGGCCTGCCGGTAAACCTCTTTGCTGCCAAATTCGGCAAAGGAATTGTCCTCGAATTTGAGGTCCATTTTGGCCCGCATTGAATTGACGTGGGCAAAACGATTGATCTCTTTCATCAACTCAGCCTGCGGAGCGGTTTCCGTTTTGAGCAATCTCGCAGTTTCCTTATCTTGTTTGACTTTAATACAGCCAAGCGACAAAACAACCGTCGCCAGAACAGGTAACGTCAATAATCGCAAAAATTTACCAGAGAAATACTTCATCTCGTGTCTGATGTGCCAAATTAACTGACAGTTGCTACTCAATGCCGTTAAGACAACTCGTATCAAATCGAAAATAATAGCACGTCAAAAGTTCAATTCCTAATTAAGAAAAGACGCGGAAACGAGATAAATCACATCCCGATCCCGCGTGTTTATGTCTTAAGTTCCCCTAGCTCGAAAATACTCCCGCACTGCGCGTCAGATAATCCTGCATCGTGTAGGAAAACATGATCGCCAGCCAGAAAAAACTGGCAACGGCGGCGAGCCATATCATCCGCTTGCTCCAGTAAACATGCATAAAAAACAGCATTACACAGGTCATTTTCGTAAATGCTATCAGGAGCGCGACCAATGTATTTGCCCCCGGGAATATCCAATCGAGATCGATCGTCGCCGCAAAATAAGTGAGGATCGTTCCGACAATGAGTATCGCAAAAATACCGACATATTTCGGTATATTCATGTGCTGGTGATCTTCGTGGTGTTCCGACATATATTCTTCCTAATGCATAAAGTGCCGACCCAAAAGATAAAGCAGCGGGAACAGGAATATCCAGACGATATCGACAAAGTGCCAGTAAAGCCCCGACATCTCGACCGGCATATAATATTCACCGTTGTAGTTCCCTTTCCACGCCGTCCACAACAGCCACGTCATAAGCCCGAGCCCCACGATCATGTGCAGGGCATGAAGCCCAGTCATTATAAAATATATCCAAAAGAATATTCGAACTTTGTCGCGAAATTTGTTGGCATCGATCTCTCCGTTCGAATAATATCCGATCCTTTCAGCTTCTGTAAGATAGCTATTCGGCTTATGATCCTGCGCAAGTTTGGCCAGCGAGCAATCCGTCCAGAGAAATTCGCCGTGCGGATTTACATATTCATGTTCTACCTCTGCTCCGCCGTGCTCTACTTCATAACAAGGCTTTTCGTGGGCCACCTCGTGCTCCGCGTTTGGCGCCGCCTTTACTTTCCTGTTAAGACCCGCAACCGGAACAATGCCGTGATTGAATTTATCGGTGTATTCAATTGCCTTGACGCCCAAAAATACCATGCCGAAAAACATCGTCAGCAAAATCAGTATCACCTGCATGTTGCGGTTGCCTTTTTGCGCGTAATAGACCGTCAGGGCCATCGTCAGGCTGCTGACGATCAAAACGATCGTGTTAAGGCCGCCCCAAAATGCATCGAGATGATTGCTGCCGGCCGCAAACGCCATCGGGTACTTCGAGCGGAATACGAGATATGCGGTAAACAGCCCGCCAAAGAACATTATCTCCTGCGCCAGAAACATCCACATCCCGATCGAGACGCTCTCTTCCTGCTGCCCCATGTCTTCAAACTGGTGCTGCAGCCCAGGTTCATGATAAACAAATTTGTCTGAATAATGTGCCGACATCTTTTTTGAATTACGAATTACGAGTTAAAATTCGTAATTAAACCTGCACCGCATCCCGTTTTTTCGCTCCATCGATATCCATTCCACTTTCTTCGCCAAATTCGTAGGCTTCCCATGTGACGACGGGCATGACCTCAAAATTCTCGGTCGGGGGCGGCGAACTCGTCCGCCATTCGAGTCCCGGCAGCATCCACGGATTGTCGCCCGCCGGTTTGCCAAAAAACAGCGAATGCACCAGATAAACGGCCGGCATCAAAAGGCCGATACCCAATACGGATGCTCCTGCGGTCGAAAAAATATTCAGCACCTGAAATTCCTCAGGATACGAAGCATAACGTCGCGGCATGCCCTGATAGCCAAGTATGAACTGCGGGAAAAAGGTCAGATTAAACCCGACAAATACGAGCATCGCCGAGATCTTGCCCCAAAATTCCGAGTACATCTTGCCGGTCATCTTTGGCCACCAGTAATGAATACCGCCAAGATACGCGATCACCTGACCGCCGACCATCACATAGTGAAAGTGGGCGACGACAAAATATGTATCCGTCAGATGAACCGTCAAACCAATCGCCCCGAGAAACAATCCCGTCAGACCGCCGATCAGGAACAGCCCCATAAATCCGATCGCATAGAGCATCGGTGTATCATACGAGATCGAGCCCTTGTACATTGTCGCGGTCCAGTTAAACATCTTGATCGCAGACGGTACGGCCACAACCATCGTCAGGAATGAGAATACCAGTCCCGCATAGATCGATTGGCCGCTGACAAACATGTGATGTCCCCAAACGAGGAACCCGAAAACCGCGATCGCGATGCTTGAAAAAGCGATGAACTCGTAGCCAAAGATCTTCTTTCGCGAGAAATTAGAGATCAGCTCCGAGATCACACCCATTCCGGGCAGGATCATAATGTAAACCGCCGGATGCGAATAGAACCAAAATAAATGCTGGAACAGTATCGGGTCTCCACCGATTGACGGATCAAAAATGCCCACATGAGCGAGTCTTTCGAGTGCCAGCAAAAGGATCGTGATCGCAACGACCGGCGTTCCGAGGATCATAACCAGGCTGACCGCATAATGAGCCCAGACAAAAAGCGGCAGACGGAACCACGTCATTCCCGGCGCCCGCATCGTGTGGATCGTCACGATAAAATTGAGACCGGTTAGGATCGACGAAAATCCGTTGATAAAAATTCCCAGACCGACCAGCATCACAAACGAATTCGAGAACGTCGTGCTGTATGGCGTGTAAAATGTCCAGCCAGTGTCGATGCCGCCCTGCATCAATGCAAACAGCGTAAGGCCGCCGCCGAGCCAGTAAATGTAAAGGCTCAACAAATTTATGCGCGGTAGGGCAAGGTCTTTCGCACCGATCATTATCGGAATCAGAAAATTACCAAGAATTGCGGGGATCGACGGTATCAGGAAGAAAAAGATCATCAGGATACCGTGCTGTGTAAAGACCTTGTTATACGTTCCCGATTCGAGCAGATCGCTGGCCGGTGTCAGAAGTTCGAGCCTGATGGTCGCGGCGTACAAGCCGCCCATCAGAAAGAACGCCGAGACGCTTATTAGGTACATTATCGCAATGCGCTTATGGTCTTTGGTCAACAGCCACGATTTCAGAGTCGAGCCGTTAGTAATATAGTTCAGCTTCGCCGCCCCGCCGTAACCTGTCGAAATTGCTTCTTGCGTATGCATAATCTTCGTAAAACCTACTTATTACTATTTGCGGCCGGTTTTGCAGCGGGCCTATTGGTCGCCGTATTAGCTTTATTAGCAACAGTGGCAGTATTCGCTGCCGGAGCCGCTGCAGTGCTTGTCGCCGCATTCGGGCTGAGCGATTTTATATAGGCGACAAGTGAATTTAGCTGCTCCTCCGTCACCTGCCCCTTAAACGTCGGCATTATCGGCTGAAATTCTTCGACGATCTGTGATGACGGGTTGAGGATAGAATTGCGTATGTACTGTTCGTCGGCTTTAACCGTGGCCCCTCCGACCAGATGAATATCAGTGTTAAAAACGCCCTCGAGTTTTGCCCCCCGCTGTGTCGGGCCGCCGGCGTGACATGATGCACAGCCGAGTTTATTGGTAAACAGATCCTTTCCGGCTTCGACCGGCGTCTGGCCGGAAACATTTCCGCTCAACCAATTGTCGAAATCACGCTGCTCCATCACATAAACCCATCCGCCCATCCCGGAGTGGTTCAACCCGCAATATTCAGCACAGAACAAGTGATATTTACCGGGCTTTGTCGGCTCAAACCATAGGTATGTATAGCGTCCCGGCACGACATCGGCCTTGGTGCGAAACGCCGGTATCGAAAAATCGTGCAGCACGTCTTCAGTCGTCATCGTCAGTTTTACCTTGCGCCCGACAGGAATGTGCAGCTCATTTATTTCGCGTTGGCCGGTCTCGTGCTGGGCCTTCCACATCCACTGTTTACCGACAACATAGATCTCCATCGCGTCTTCCGGCGGCGTGTATTGCTCATAGAATACGATCGCTCCGCCAAGGAAAATGGTCATCGAAATGACAAAGGGAATGATCGACCAGACAGTTTCTAATACCATCGAGCCGTGCATTTCTTCGGGTGTCGCAAATTTCTCGGTCTCGCGGTACTTGATCGCAAAAAAGAATATCGCCACCACGATCGGGATCGTAAACGCAATGCTCACGACGATCAGGTAGGCATACAGCAGATCAACCTGCCACGCGAAAGTTGACGCCTGCTCCGGAAATAATGGTACCCAATTTGAACTCTGCATAACTCAGTTGTCAGTGGTCGGTTGTCAGTGGTCAGAGTCTGCGTCCGATCCACTTTTAACTTTTCACCATTAACTATTAACTATTAACTTTTTCTTGTTCCTTCGCCAAAAAATAAAGCCCATCGCACCCATCCCTATTAAGGTGAGAATCCCGCCCAAACGCATTACTCTGAGGATCGCCAGACCGTACTTACCCGTCGCCGGATCATAATGATAGCAATATAAAAGCAGTTGCTCGGCCGGATTGCCGACCTTGTTTTCGGCGGACTCCATAATGCCGAATTTCACATCTTTCGGCGAATAATCAATACCGTAAATATACCGCGAAAGCTTGCCTTCAGGCGTCGCTATCATTACACCGGCCGTGTGGGCAAACTGTTCGCTCTTTTCGTCCCATTTATAACTAAATCCGGCCGCCGATGTTGCCTTATCTATCGAATCCTGCGTTCCTGTCAGAAAATGCCACCCTTTTTCGGTGCCGGGCCTGGCATAACGCTCCATATAGCTCGCCTTTTTGTTTTTTGCGAGATCGGACTTATCGTTCTCGCGTGCGTCAAAGCTGATCGCAACCACCTCGAATTCCTTCCCGGCGTCAAACGAAATGCCCTTGAGTGAGCCGGTCAAACCGTTCAAGACCTGATTGCACAACATCGGGCATTCGTAATAAACAAAAGCCACGATCACAGGCCGACCGGTGTCGAAATAGCTGCTAAGCTTTACCGCTTTGCCGTCCTCATCCTTGAATTCCGCATCGAGAGGCAATTGGCTGCCAAGCTTTTGCTCGATGCCGATCTTTTTTAACGCATCGGGCAATCCCGTCGAAACGTCAACGCTCGGATCGTAAGTCTTCGGCGAGTACAGCGGCGAATTGTAATGCTCGCTCTTTTGAGCGAAAACACGCAAAGTGAAAAGTGAAAACGAAAAAGTGAAAAGTGCAAGACAGAGCAACAACCCACCAAGGCGGTGAACGGCCATGCCACACTCCTCACTTTTAATTTTTAGTTTCTCACTTTTCACTTACTTCTTACCTTCGCTTTTCCGAAGCCACGCGTCCGGCGCTCGAATCTGAAATATAGGAGAGCGACTCATTAAACATCTTTTCAGCATCCGCACCGGATTTTGCTTTGACTTTCTGCTCCAAAAATTTCTCTTTTGCTTCATCAATCGACATCATCGTGACGGCCCCAGTCTTTTCGTCCTTTAACCCATGCTCCCATAATTGCAGCCACTGTTTGTGAAGTTCGCGATACTCAGCCTGTGGTGCCCCAAGCTCCATATTTATCCTGCCTTTTTCCGAATCTACGCCAAAACCGGGAGCAAGCTGGAGGCGCGGCTCAGGCGGCAAATGTTCTTTTTCGTTCATCGCCATCGGATTGACCGGCCCAGCATTTTCACGGTTGTAGTCCTTTAGAACATTCAGGAACGCCCACATCAGACCAAAAGTGATGACAATCAAAAGAAAGAGGCCGATGGCAAAACCGAAAATGCCCTTGAGCTGTATCTCATTCTCTTCGTATGGTTTGTTCAGGTCAAACGCCATATTTTCGTGTTTCTTTAATCCCATACTCCTAATACTAGGTTTCATGTTTCGGGTTCCAAGCTCCGGGTTTCGACTCGAAACTCAGAACTCGAAACTCGCAACTGTCTAATGCCCCCTGCCGTGTGCGACCGCTTCTTCAAAATACGGATCTTTTACCGGAACGATCGGCCGTTTAAGCAGTTCGCCACAGAACCACCACACCCAAATCCCGCCAATTGCTATGACACCGACAAAATCCAACCAACTGACATAAAATGCTCCCTGTTCGAGAACGCCGGGTGAAACCCGATACGACGGCGCGATCTGATAAAACATATCTACCAACCGCATAAACAAAATGAAGAGAGCAATAGATGCCAAATATACCGGACGGCGCTTAAAGTCTTGCTTCAAGAGCAAAAGAAATGGAAAGGCAAAATGCAGCAAGATCAACGATACCGCGACATAGACCCAGCCGCCCTTCCAACGTGTTAGATACCACGTTGTCTCTTCAGGAAGATTGCCGGACCAAATGATCAGGAACTGCGAGAAATTGAAATATGCCCAAACCATTACGAGGGCCAGCATCAATTTACCGAGATCATGAAAATGCCGTTTGCCGAGTACGCTGTTCATCGGAGCCTTGTCAACCAGAAACGCCAGAACAACAACGGTGAAACAAAAACAACTTAATGCCCATCCTGCAACAAAGAGCAATCCCCACATCGTCGAGAACCAGTGCGGATCGAGCGTCATCACCCAGTCAACCACGGCAAATGTGACGACAAGCGCGTAAATGACCATTGTCGGGCCCGAGAAACGCGAGGCCCGTTCGAGCAGCAATCGTGATTCTTCAACCGTCGTGGTCTTATCCTGTGCGGCTCCCCATTTATTGAGAAGATGCACCATTACGCCCCAGAGCGAGAAATAAATAACCGAGCGGACGATCCAAAACCACGGCAGTAAATAAATGCCCCGTGCCTCGATCGCGTGATCCGTCGGCGGCAGATGGGTCCATTCGTAAAAGCTATGCGTATAAACCCCGATCGCAAGCGGAATAAAGATCAAAAACACCACCGGCAGTGTACGCGACGAGGCCTCGACTATTCGCCGTATGACCAAGCCCCAGGCTCCGCCGGTCAAGTATTGAAGCATCAGAACGCCCAACGAACCGATGCAGATGCCGCCCCAGAAAATGAATCCCAAAAGCCACGACCGTAATGCCTGCTCCGTGTTAAAATAAGCTCCAACCGCCCAAATAATAAGCGCAATGCCGCCAATACCGAGTGCGAGTGTTCGCAAACGGTTGATCTCAGCCGGTGCATAATAATTTTCAGGGTTCGCCATTTACGGTTTTCCTCCGTGAGTTATCTCACCTTTCGGAGGCTCTGATTTTGACATCATCTTAAGTGTTTCTTCCGGATTCTGGCTCACCTGAAGCGTCCGGATATACGCGATTATCGCCCACCGATCTGCCGGTTGCACCTGATAGGCATAGCCGTTCATTTTGCCCCAGCCATTCGAGATCACGTCAAAGAAATGGCCAACCGGTGCATTTCGCAGACGGTCATCGTGATAAGTCGGCGGTTTTGGAAAACCACGCCGAACGATCATTCCGTCGCCATTCCCGACCGGCCCGTGACAAACGATACAGTAGATGTTGAAGCGTTCCTGCCCGCGATCGATCAATTCTTTGGTGACGGGAACCGGAAACTCATCAATATCATTCGGAAAACTCGCGACCAGTGTATTGCCAGTCGCATCTGTTGTAGTTGCGACCGGAGCATTTACATTTGGATTATCGACCTTGCCCGTATAAAAAGCCTTGTTGTCATGAAGTTGGCCGCGGGCCACTGTGCCCTCGGGCATATCACGTGAGGCCCGTTTATCACTAAAAAACTCGCTCTTTTTGTAAGCCTTATAACGCGGTTGATCCTGCATATCAAACCGAACGCCGCAGGCTGTAGCAAGTATGCAGTAAGCTGTAAGCAGTAAGCAGTAAAAACCTGCTCTACCAGCTTTGAATTTTGAACTTGGAACTTGGAGCTTCTTATTCCTCGACATCGAAAACCTCCTGCGCATCCAAGCTCGACATAAAACTTCTAGTCTCTTCGTAATCATAAAGCAGATCGGCCGACTCAATGATAAGAAAGAACTTTTCACGTGTCGCAAGAGCAAACCTCGGCACATTAAAGACCGGATGATACGGTGACGGCAGCCCGTTCAAGAACAACATTCCAAAAACCGCGACAAATGCGGCAAACAAGATCGTCAATTCGTACGCCGGCGGAACAAACGACGGAAGGCTAAAGGCCGGGCGGCCGCCGACGATGATCGGCCATTCGATAACATGCACAAAATACTCAAGCCCGAGCCCGGACAACAGGCCCGTAATGGCTCCGGCAAAGATCAGGTACGGCAAAATGCTCCGCTTTATCCCGAGGGCCTCATCGATCTCGTGAAGCGGGAATGGCGAAAAAGCATCCGTCTTGGTGTATCCGGCGTCACGCACAAGCCGCGCGGCGTCGACCAATTCCGTCGCCGTATCGAATTCGGCCATTATGCCATGTAGATCCTGTTTCATATACCGGCTCCGACCTCCCGAACTCTAATTTTTTTTTGAAAAATCGCTTCCACCATCTCGGCGATTCTCCGTCTGGACAGCAGAACTCCGACGCCGACGCCCGCAAAGATGGTCATCGGCAAGTCAACATATGGAAGGCGGTGACGTATCGAGCTGACGAACGCCAGATGGATGAACATAGCCGCGACAAAAATGACCACACCCGCGAGAGCAACCTGAAAGTTCTCGCTGTCCGCCCACATGCGTCGGAGCCCGTACAGACCGACGGCGAAGAACGGCACGAGGAACAATGCCGATAACAGACTCAACGTCGGCGAATAAAATTCGCTGCTCAGGTATGGCTTCCAGAAATTGACGATTTTCCAGCCGAAAAGCCTTGCCGTGAGTGCTGGATTCGCTGTGACGTTCTCAACCCCCGCCCAAAACCACAGATTCTCTCGCTGTTTGATCGAAAGCGCGGAGTAACCGACGGTCGATTCCCACTCGGCGATACGCCGCTTCGCGAGGTCGCCAACAAGAGTCTTGAAGTCGTCCTGAGCGACCTGATTATTTTCAAATGAACCTTCGAAAATCGGGATCGTCTCGGTCAGGCTACCGCCCCAGAGGTTATAGCCGCCGCCGTCGGTCAGCAATATAAATTCGCCGGTCGTTTTGAGGTTGTAAAAAGACCACGGCAAAATCGCGGCGAACAATCCGGCAACCACAAAGCCGCTTTTCAAAAAGTCTAATCCGTGACGGAACTTGAATACGACCAGTAATGCCACCAAAACAAGCGCAATCCCAAAAGCCGACGGCTTATTCAACGACGCAAGGCCGAGAATCAGCCCCATCGAAACATAGCGCCCCGTTCCGGCTCGTTCCCCTTTGAGAATGCTTACGAACAGATAAAGTGCCGCGGTGATCAGTAGAAACTGTAGGCATTCCGAAAGTATCGACGCCGACGCGACGAGGAAGATCGGATTCACGGCGAATATGACCGAAGCCGCCAGTGACATTAGCCGATCTCCTGTCACAAGCATCCCTATGCGGAATATCAGCCAAGCGGTCAACGCGAAAAACGCGACCTGCAAAACCTTAATGGCGAGTATACTTCCCGGAAATACCGCCCAAACGCCCGCGATAAGCAACGGATAAAGCGGCGGCCGAAACATCGGCAGTTCGCCGCTTGTTCGCAAGTACACCCCGTTGTCCGAAATGAATCTCGCAGCCGCGAGATAATCGTCCGCGTCGGTCACGTCGATGCTGTGCGGTCCCACCCACCAAACGGCAGCCAGGCTGAGAAAGACCGCCAGGGCGATCGGAATAAGTTGTATTGTCCTATCTCTTCTCAGCATTACTGAACAAAAATCCCTCTCAACTATTTGGCGGGTCCGTCCGATCGTAGGTCTCCTCGATCGCGTTAACATTCTCCTCAAAATCCTGCTGGTGGCCGTGAACATTTGCCTCAGGTAAAAGCGTTCTGACCTCAAATATCGAAATGATCGGTACAAACCTTACGAATAGATAAAGCAGCGTGAAAAACAGGCCGATCGTACCTGTAAACATCGAAAGATCAAACACCGTCGGCGAATACATCGCCCATGACGATGGCAGAAAATCGCGGTGCAAACTCGTCACGATAATCACAAATCGTTCGAGCCACATACCAACGCTGACAATGATAGCGATCGTAAACAGCCAAAATTCGCTTTCCCTAAAGCGTTTGAACCAAAGCAGTTGGATCGACAAACCGTTACAAAAGATCAGGAGCCAGTACGACCACCAATACGGCCCTTCCCAGATGCGGTTCTTGATCATGAAAACTTCGTACTGCGACGCGCTGTACCATCCAAAAAACGCTTCCATCGCGTAACCGTAAACCACGATCAGGCCGGTCGCGAGCATTACCTTTGCCATATAGATCAGATGTGTATGCGTGATAAAATCCTGCATTCTGTACCAACGCCTGAGCGGGATACAGAGGATCAACACCATCGCAAAACCTGCAAATACGGCTCCCGCAACAAAATACGGCGGAAAAATCGTCGCGTGCCAACCCGGAACCTGCGATACCGAGAAGTCGAATGACACGATCGAGTGGACCGAAAGTACAAGTGGCGTCGAGATGCCCGCCAAGATCAAATAAGTGATCTCATAGCGATGCCAGTGGCGGGCCGAACCGCGCCATCCCCAGGAAAGTGCGGCGTAGACAAACTTAAAGTACTTATTCTTTGCACGATCGCGAAGCGTAGCAAAATCGGGTATCAGACCGACATACCAGAACAAAAGCGAGACGGTCGCATACGTCGAAACAGCAAAAACATCCCAGATCAACGGGCTGCGGAAATTGGGCCAAATGCCCATCGTATTTGGATACGGGAAGAGCCAATAGGCCGCCAGCCACGGACGACCTGTGTGGAGCAACGGGAACATCGCGGCGCAGGCCACGGCGAACAAGGTCATCGCCTCGGCAAAACGGTTGATCGACGTTCTCCACTTTTGATTCATCAAAAGGAGAATGGCCGAGATCAGAGTTCCGGCGTGGCCGATGCCGATCCACCAAACAAAATTGATAATATCAAACGCCCAGCCGACCGGCTGGTTATTTCCCCAGATGCCGATACCGTTGGCAAGCAGCCAGATAACAGTAAACATCAGCAATTGGGCGATCATAAACGCGATGCCAAAGCCGATAAACCAGTGAAAAGGAGTGCGCTTCTTTAGCGTAACGTCGCTGATCTTGTCAGTTACGCTCGCATAAGTATGGTCGCCATCGAGCATCGACGGGTGAAGTTTTTCTTTAAGATCTTTTGCGTCCTGCATAGACTCTAAGTTCAAAGTTTCAAGTTCAAAGTTTTTCGCTTCGCTAGGTCTCAGTTTTTTTAACTTTGAATCACTTTAATGCCCTTCCCCCGTCGTTTTAGTCTCCGCTTTTGACTCGGAATGTTTTTTCCTGACCGGAGCCCGGTAATCCGGCATCTCTTTGTTCTGATTCTTCAGTCCCGCAAGGTATGTCGTGCGGGGCTGAGTGTTCAGTTCGTTCAGCAATATGTAATCGCGAGTGTCTTTTTTGGCCCTCGAAACTTTGCTATCCGGGTCATGCAGATCGCCAAAAATAATCGCATCCGTCGGACATGCCGACTGACAGGCGGTGACGATCTCGCCGTCGCGTATCTTGCGGCCGTCTTTTTCGGCCTCGATTCGGGCGGCCGAGATCCGCTGCGTACAATACGTGCATTTTTCCATCACACCGCGGCTCCGGATCGTAACTTCGGGATTACGCATCAGTTTGTACTGCGGCGTGTTCCAATCCTGATAAAGCAGGAAGTTAAATCGGCGAACCTTGTACGGACAGTTGTTTGAGCAATAGCGCGTACCGACACAGCGGTTATAGACCATATCGTTGAGACCCTCGGCACTGTGAACCGTCGCATGAACCGGGCAAACAACTTCGCACGGGGCCTGTTCGCACTGCTGGCACAAAACCGGCTGGAAATGCGGGCCTTCGGGATTATTTATATCGCCGCCGTAATAAGCGTCGATCCGCAGCCAATTCATCTCGCGGCTGCGTTCAACCTGTTCCTTGCCGACAACTGGAATGTTGTTTTCCGATTGACAGGCCAAAACACAGGCGTTGCAGCCGACGCAGGAGTTGAGGTCGATCGACATTCCCCATTTGTAATTCAGGTCATAAACCGCCTGATGCTGTTCGTACGGATACATCGACTTGGGATAGTTATCTTCCTGTTCGCCGTCTTTTTCCGCATTCTCAATGTCATTGACATCCCAAACGCGCAGCAGATCGCGGCCCTCCATATTGAAATGGATCTGCGTCGACGCGACAGACGTTTTTTCCCCTTTCGGAGCGATCTCGCCAAAACCAAAATTCATCGCATCGGAGCGCCGGACGTCAAAAGCGCTATACCCGATCCCGGTCCCGATCTTCCCGGCACGCGTCCGTCCGTAACCCATATAGATCGTCACGACATCGTCCGGCTGGCCCGGAGCGATCCACATCGGAACTGGTTTTTGGATGTCGGCGCCTTGATATTTGAGCGTTACGAGGTCGGAATTTTGGTTGCCGCCCTTGGTGTTGATAAAGCTCGTGCCCTGTGCACCGCCGACGAATTCGCGGGCGTCGTTACCGGTATTGATACCGAGACGGGCCGCGGTTCTCGGGCTGATCAACCCAACATTGTCCCATGTGATCTTGTTTAGGGGATTTGGCAATTCCTGGAGCCAGCCGTTATTTACAAAACGGCCGTCATACACGCACGGATCGGGCAGGATCGATATCTCAAGGCTGCCGTTCGCGGCTTGTTTAGTTTCCGGCTGACTCAAAAATGCCGATGTTGCCGTCATTGCTTTTGGTGTCGCAGCCGTATTCGGTATCACGCCGTCGTGAACAGCTTTTCGCCAGTTGTCTTCAAAACTCTTTGGGGCAATAGCCACTGGACCGGCACCCGATGTCGCAACCGGTGCGGCGATGGGTTTTGTGACTTCCTTTTTCGCAGCCGTCGGCGTCAATTCTACTTTTGCCTCAGCTTTCGTTTCTGTCTTTGCCGGCACTGCCGCCGCCGGCTTTATATCCGTTTTTTGCCAATACTCTTTGACGATATCGTGATCTTTTTTGTCGAAGTTTTCCTTAAAGAAAAGCTGAACGATCTCGTGGATATTCTTACCGTCATAAAGCGGTGCGATCAGCGGCTGCACGATCGAGGCAGTGCCGTCGTACGCCCGTGCATCGCTCCAGCCCTCGAGATAATGCTTCTCATGAACGTGCCAGTAGCAGTAGTCCGCCGACTCGTCCGCATACATACCGAGATGGACGCGCATCGGCACTTTGGTCATCCGTTCGGTATTCAATTTCAGATCGGCGGG